>JBMFPL010000305.1:0-4859 GCA_049969115.1 Bryobacteraceae bacterium
GAACCGGTTGCAGCAGATGGGTGCGAAGTTCAAAACTTACAAGGACGCGGGCTGGCCGGAGCACATGATCGACACCTCCCTGGACGGATGGGGCCCCCGGCTCGGCTTCGCTTACAGGCTGGGCGACGGCGCCAGCTCCTTCGTGCTTCGGGGTGGCTACCGCATTTCGTACTTCCACTTCGTGCTGGGCGGTTGGGCAGCGCGCATGCGCATGAATGCGCCCTTTACCGCCCGCTTCTACGGGCCGGCCGGCGACTGGAACCAAGCCGCCTATTCCCCTGATGGCATCCCCAACTACCTGCTCCGCTCGGTGCCCGTTTACATTTCCGGCCTCAACACCACCAACGATCTGGTCCAGCCACAGGATGCAAGATCGCTGGCCCGCGGCTCGGCCATGGTGTCCTTCTTCAACCGGCAGATGCCTGACCCGCGCGTGCAGGACTGGAACCTCACGCTGGAAAAAGAAATCATGCACAACACCGTGCTGCGCCTGGGCTACTTCGGCAACCACAGCACGCGGCTGGAGCAGCTCTACCGTTTCAACGAGCAGATGCCGGATTATGTCTGGTACATGACTACTCGCAAACCCCTACCCACCGGCGAATATGCCAACGTAGCGCGAAGGTATTACGACCAGACCGTCTACGGCACGCTGGAGCGCTGGCAGAACACCGGCTGGGGCAACTCCAACGGGATTCAGCTCGAGATCGAGCGCCGCTACTCCAAGGGTTACGCCTATCAGGTGTTCTACGTAATGGACAACGCCTTGATGGCGGGCGGCAGCGGCTATTCGGGCAGCTCGATCATTCCCGAGCTCAACCAGTTTCTGCCGGGCGACGTACCCACCGACATTGACAAGCGCAACAGGTTGCTGAACTACCAGCGCGATATCAACATCCCCAAGCACCGCGTCAGGTGGAACTTTCTGGTGGACCTGCCGTTCGGGCGAGGCAAGCCGCTGCTTGCCAACGCTGGCGGTTTGCTGAACCGTTTGGTTGGCGGCTGGCAGATCGCGGGCATGGGCTCACTGCGAAGCAACTACTTCGCGCTGCCCACCGGTCTCTTCCCAACCGGAAATAAAATCGAGATTTACGGCTACAAGTACCCCATCCAGGATTGCACCAGCGGCACCTGCTACCCCGGTTACCTGTGGTGGAACGGGTACATCCCGGCTTACAGGATCAACAGCACGGATCCCAAGACGGGAAAGCCGAACGGGTACATGGGCATCCCGGCAGACTACAAGCCGGCGGTCCAACCCCTGCACCCGTACCCGGCAGACTACCTGAGCCGCTCCAGCGCCACTGACCCGATGTACCCCTGGTACGGGACCAACATGGTGTGGATCACGCTCGAGAACGGGACCGTCCAGCGCGTGGCCTGGGGCGGGCTGCCACCATTGCTCAACCAGTACCTGCCCAGCGTCCGCCAGTGGGGCTTCGACGCCTCACTGTTCAAGACGGTCCCGATCACCGAACGAGTGAATCTGCGATTCAACGCCGACTTCTTCAACGTGTTCAACCACCCGGGCAACCCCAACAGCGTCTCGAGCACGGGTATCCTTTCCACACGGACCTCGGGCAGTACCCCGCGCCAGGTACAGCTCACGCTGCGATTGAGCTGGTAAGGGCGGCTGTCGCGGCGCCAGCCGGCGGAAAGGCGTCGAGCGTGGCCGCGGCCACCGCGGGACGGATGTAAGCTGATGCTAAGAAATCCCTGACGGCGTCCGTCCTATCACCGTCGCCCAAGCATTCGCCGGGTGGGCCACCACCTCCGGCGCCTGCTTTGAGCTGGAGTGGTTTATTGCGCCGGTTGACCCAACGGGACGCCAAAACGGGAACTTGCGGGGCTGGCGACAGACGAATCGGAACAGCCAAGCAAATCGCGAAATCGCAGACAAGCGGGGCCTTCCCGTCACCCCTTTTGAACCGAGACGCCAAGCGGTGGTGAGCCGGGCGGGACTCGAACCCGCGACCCTCTGCTTAAAAGGCAGATGCTCTACCGCCTGAGCTACCGGCTCGCTGCGCGGGATCCTCGCCTCTACCCCACGATAACACAACCGCCTGCCCGCAGTGTCACAATAAACAGGTTATGCCCGAACCAGTCATTCTCATCGCCAGTGGCGATCTGCGACTCGCAGCCAATCAGGTCTGCTGGCCCGCCCAGCAGGAGGTCGAGGAAAAGGTCATGGAGGCTATCCGCCGCCAGGGGCGGGCCGTGCGGCGCGGCCATCCCTACGATCCCGAAAAAGGCCACGGCTTCATTGACAGCCAGAAGCGCGGCCTGGAAGTCTTTCGCGAGATCCCGCCCGATGCGCCCATCGTCGTGGTGGAGGCGGTCTGGCAGTACAGCCATCACGTGTATCCGGGATTGTTGACACACCGCGGCCCCATCCTGACCGTGGCCAACTGGAGCGGCCAGTGGCCGGGGCTGGTTGGCCTGCTCAACCTCAACGCCTGCCTGACCAAGGCGGGCGTGCCTTACAGCTCGCTGTGGAGCGCCGATTTCACCGACGATTTCTTCCTCGATGGCCTGCGCCGCTGGCTCAACGGCGAAACCCTGGTGCATGACACTTCCCACGCCCGCCCGCTCAAGCAGTTCAAGCTGCCGCCGCGCGCCGCGAAGGTGGGCCGGGAAGTGGGCCGCGAAATCAAGACCCGCAAGGCCATCATGGGCATCTTCGACGAGGGCTGCATGGGGATGTACAACGCCATCATCCCGGACGAACTGCTGCACCGGGCGGGGATCTTCAAGGAACGCCTGAGCCAGTCAGCGCTGTACGCCGCCATGCTGCGCGTCCCCGACGAGGAAGCCCGCGAGGTCAGAGCCTGGCTGGAGGACAAGGGCCTGCGCTTCATCACCGGGCCGAATCCGGAAACCGACCTCACCGACGAGCAGATTCTCTGGCAGTGCAAGATGTACATCGCCGCGCTGCGCATCGCCGACGAGTTCGGCTGCGACACCATCGGCATCCAGTACCAGCAGGGGCTGAAAGATCTGGCTCCGGCCTCCGATCTGGTGGAGGGCCTGCTCAACAACGTGGACCGCCCGCCGGTGCGCGACCCCAGAACCGGCCGTATTTTCTACGAAGGGCAGGCGCTGCCGCATTTCAACGAAGTGGACGAGTGCGCCGGCCTGGATGCGCTGGTGACCAACCGCGTGTGGCGCCGGCTCGGCTTCGATCCCGAAACCACGCTGCACGATGTGCGCTACGGCGAGCCCTACAACGGCGAATTCGTATGGGTGTTCGAGATCTCCGGTGGCGCCCCGCCCGCCCACTTTGTCGGCGGTTTCAAGGGCGCGGTCAGCGAGCGCCAGCCCCCCATGTACTTCCCCATGGGAGGGGGGACCCTGAAGGGCGTCTCCAAGCCCGGCGAGATCGTCTGGAGCCGCGTCTTCGTGGACAACGGCAGGCTCAAGGCCGACGTCGGCCGGGCCAAGGTGGTCCAGCTTCCGCCCGAGGAAACCGAGCGCCGCTGGCGCATCACCACCTCGCAGTGGCCCATCATGCACGCGGTGACTTACGGGATCACGCGCGACCAGATGATGGCGCGTCACAAGTCCAACCACATCCAGGTCGCTTACGCGCCCGATGCCGAAGGAGCCAATCTGGCCCTGGCGGCCAAGGCAGCGGCGTTCAAGGAGCTCGGGCTCGAGGTTTTCGTCTGCGGCGACAACCACGGCCTGTAATCGCCGCCGGCATCTGCGATATACTGCCAGTTCGAAGGAATAGCCATGTCGCTACGAGTCGGAATCATCGGCACCGGAGCTATATCCCACAAGCACGCCCAAGCCTACGCCAATATCGGCTACAAGGTCACCGTCTGCACGGATATCAATGAGCAGGCGGGCCGGCAGTTCGCCCAACGTTACGGCGCACAGTTCCTGCCGTCTTACGAAGACGTTTGCCGGCACCCGGAAGTGGACTTCGTGGACGTATGCACGTTCCCGGACTTCCGGCTTCAACCGCTGAAAATCTGTGCCCAGACGGGCAAGCACATCCAGGTGCAGAAGCCCATTTCCACTAACCTGGAGACGGCACGGGAAATGATCGAGACGGCCCGGCGCGCGGGCATCCAGTTGGGCGTCGTCAGCCAGCACCGCTTTGACGACTCCAGCCAGTTCCTCTACAAGGCCATCCGGGCGGGACGGCTGGGCAAGATCCTGCAAGCGGATGCCTACGTGAAGTGGTACCGCACCCCTGAATATTATTCGCGGCCCATCAAGGGAAGCTGGGCGGTGGAAGGCGGCGGCGCGCTGATCAACCAGGCCATCCACCAGGTGGACGTGCTGCGGTGGCTAATCGGCGGGGTCAAGGAGCTGTTCGGCTACTGGCAACTGGGCGCGCTGCACAAGATCGAGTCCGAGGATGTCGTATGCGCCGTGCTGCGCTACGAGAACGGCGCCACCGGCGTCATCCAGGCTTCCACTGCCTTCTGGCCGGGCTACACCGAGCGCATCGAGATCCACGGCACCAAGGGCACGGCGATCATCTCCGGCGACAAGCTGACCACCTGGGATGTCCGCGACGACGAGGGCGAACCGCCGCCGCTGGCCAAGGACGTGGCCTCGGGCGCTTCGGATCCCATGGCCATCTCGCTCACGCCGTTCGAGCGGCAGTTCCTCGACTTTGGCGAAGCCATCCGCACTGGCCGGCCGCCGCTGGTCTCGGGCGAGGAAGGCTACCGCGCGCTGGAGATCGTCCTCGCGGTCTATCGCTCCTGCCGCGAGGGGCTGAAGGTCACGCTGAGTTGAGATCCAGCCACGATCAGGGGCGCTGGGTGCGGTTGCGTGTGCCGGCCTCCAGCGCCAACCTGGGCCCCGGTTTCGACGCCCTCGGCCTTGCTCTGGCCCTCTAC
>JBMFPL010000306.1:0-4822 GCA_049969115.1 Bryobacteraceae bacterium
CGTCGGGCCCCTGGAAGGTGGCGCCTGAAGGGCAGGCTTCCACGCAAGGCGGGTTGTCGCAGTGGTTGCACTGGGCGACATAGAAGGCGGCCCGCAAGTTGGGGAAGGTCCCCACCGTCCCGGTGGGCAGCACGCGCGTGCGCGCGTAGCCGGCGGGGACGTCCCATTCGCTGTTGCAGGCCGCGGTGCAGGCCTGGCAGCCCACGCAGCGGGTGAGATCGGTGACCATCGCGTAGCGGGCCATGGCTCAACTCTCCTTGCCAGGCAGAGGCAGCGGGCGGACGAAGTTGACATGCATGCCCGTCGCGCCTGTCAACGGATCGAGGGCGACGCGCGTCATCAACGCCGCATCCGAGGCGCCCCGGCGGTTGGCTCTCCGCAGGCCGGGCGCTCGCTGGCCGAAGCCGTGCACCATGTAGGCGCAGTCGGGACGGATGCCCGGTGTGGTGCGTAGCACGACGGGCAGGCTCCGGCGGCCGTCCTGGTTTTCCAGGATCACGCGGTCGCCATCGCGCAGGCCGAAGGCGCGTGCCGCTTCGGTGTTCATCCACACGGCGTTCTCGCTCATCAAGCTGTTGAGGAGGGCGTTGTTTTCGGTGCGGGCGAAGCTGTGCACGGGGGCGCGGCCGTAAAGCAGGCGGAGCCAGCCGGGCGGCGGGTCGGCGGGAGGGCGATACACGGGGAGCGGGTCGTGCCCCAAGTCCTTGAGCGTCTTCGAGTAAAGTTCGATCTTGCCCGATTCGGTGGGAAACAAGGGACCGTCGCGCGGCGTTCGCAGCTCGATGTAGGGCCGGCCCTCCAGGGCAATCGCTCCTCGGGCCTTCAGTTGGTTCATGCTCACGCCGAGCGGCTCGATAATCCGGGACAGGTGTTCGTCGGGCGTTCGCCAGGGAAACCACGCTTCCAAGCCCAGCCGGCGCGCCAGCTCGCGCGCGATCCACCAGCCCGGCCGCGCCTCATAGAGTGGCGGCAGGACGGGCTGGCGAATGGCGATAAAGGGCCGTGCGGCCGTCTCCACGATGTGCGGCGGGTCGTAACGCTCCAGGTAAGTGGCCTCCGGCAGAACAAGATCGGCGTAAAGTGTTTGCTCGACCGGAAGGATGTCCACCACCACCATCAGCTCGAGCCGCTCGATGGCAGCCAGCGCTCGCTCCCGTTGCGGCAGCGATTCCAGCACGTTCTGCCCGTAGACGATCCAGGCCTTGATGGGATAGGGCTTGTCGGTCAGCGTGGCCTCGACCAGTCCGTTGGTGACGCCCTGCTCTTCGCTGGCCAGCGGGTAACGATCGCCTGCGCCATCGGCGCGGCCGCGCCGGGATTGGGGGAATGGCGGGAGCCCGGATTCGGGGCGTGGCAGCGGCGTGGGCAGCAGGATGCCGCCTTTGCGTCCGTACGCCCCCAGCAGCGCGGTCAGGATCGCCATGGCGCGCGCCCGCTGCGTGTCGTCGCCGTACCAAGTCACATGGCGGCCGGGATGCACCACGACAGCGGGCTTGGCAGCGCCCAGGGCACGCGCGGTCTGGCGAATCAACTCCGCCGGGAGCTCGGTTTCACGCGAAGCCCACTCGGGAGTGAAGCTGCGGACGTGACTGCGCAGCTCCTCCAGCCCCACAGCGTGGGCTTCGAGGTAGGCCTTGTCTTCCAAGCCCTCGCCAAGGATGACGTTCATCCAGGCCAGCAGCAGGGCGATGTCCGTGCCGGGGCGGATGGGCAGCCACCAGTCAGCTTTGGCGGCGGCGGTGGAAAACCGCGGGTCCACCACGATCAGCCTGGCCCCGCCCGCCAGCCCTTCGGCGAATTGCGTGATCTGGGAAGTAAAGACGTTCTCGCCCAAATGGGAGCCGATCAGCACGATGGCTTTCGCGTTGGCCAGATCGAGCGGTTCTGGCGAACCCAGCGGCCGCCCGAAGGTCAGCGCATAACCGACCTCGCGGGGGCCGCGACACTGCGCGAACGAGGGCTCGGCTGAGTTCGGTGTCCCGAACGCTTTCATCAAGGTGGAGAAAAAGCTGGAGCCAACGCCGTGGGGGAAGAAGGCCACCGATTCCGGGCCGTATTTCTGCTTGAGCTCGGTCAGCTTGGCCGCCAGCCAGTCCAGCGCCTCGTCCCAGGAGATGTCCCGAAATCGGCCCTCGCCCCGCGCACCCGTGCGCAACTGAGGCTGCTTCAAGCGGTCGGGATCGTAGAGCGTGAAGTGACCGGCGTTGCCCCGCGCGCACAGTCGCCCTTGCGTGAGCGGGTGCTGCGGGTTGCCCTCGATCCTGGTGACTTTTCCGTTCTGGACCTTGGCTAGGATGCCGCAGCGCCAGAAACACATCTCGCAGGTGGAGGCGACCTGGAAAGCCCGTTTTCCTGCTCTCTGGCCGGGCGTTGTCGTCGCGCGGGCGGCTTGCGCAGCCCCGGTCAGCGCGGCGGTCGTTCGAAACCAATCCCTGCGGTTGATGGAATCAGCCACGAGAGGACCTCCGGCCCTTAAAGATTCAGGCCCTGGATAAAGGTGACAACCGATGCATCAGCGGAAGGCAATGGCTCGGTAGGCAGAGAGCGGGCGGGCCGCCGCCAGAGGCCTCTATAATGGTTGCTAGTAGGGGCCGAGCCGATGAAAACCTTCTATCTGGAGACCTTTGGGTGCCAGATGAATGTCCACGATTCCGAGAAAATCGCGGGCATCCTCCTGGCCCGGGGTTACCAGAGGGTGGACTCTCCTGACCAGGCCGACCTCATCCTTTACAACACGTGCAGCGTGCGGGAGAAGGCCGAGCAGAAGGTGTACAGCCGGCTCCAGCAATTCCGTCGCGAGGCGGGCGCTGGCAAGCTGTTCGGGGTGCTGGGTTGCGTGGCGCAGCAGGAAGGCGAGCGGATCTTTGACCGCGCGCCGCATGTCGCCTTGGTCTGCGGCTCGGCCAGTTACCGGCGGCTGGCCGAACTACTGGACCGCATCGAGGCGGGCGAAAGGCGCGTCGCCGGACTCCAGTTGGACACGGAGGAGACTTTCGAGACCGAGCTGACGCGCCGGGACAATCCATACCGGGCCTACATCACCATCATTGAAGGCTGCGACAAAGATTGCAGCTTCTGCGTGGTCCCCTTCACCCGCGGCCGCGAGCGCAGCCGTTCGAGCGAAAGCATCATGCGCGAGACCCGCGAGCTGGCGGCCGCAGGTTACACCGAGATCCAACTGCTCGGGCAGAACGTGAACAGTTACCGCGATCCCTCGCCCGCCGGCTGGGATTTCGTCACCCTGCTGGAAGAAGTAGCGCGGATTCCCGGACTCCGGCGCGTGCGTTTCACCACCTCCCACCCACGGGATTTTGATCGCCGCATCGTGCGCGCCATCGAAGGAAATCCGGTTCTGGCCAACCAGGTGCACCTGCCCGTGCAGTCGGGCTCCAACCGCGTGCTGGAACGGATGCGACGCCAGTACACGCGCGAGGAGTATCTGGAAAAGATCGAATGGATCAAGAGCGCGCGGCGGCCCATCGCGCTGTCCACCGACATCATCGTGGGCTTTCCGGGCGAGACCGAGGAGGATTTCGAACAGACCTTGTCGCTGCTCGACGAGGTCGGCTACGACTCGGTGTTCAGCTTCAAGTATTCGGCCCGTCCCAACACGGCGGCGCTGGCCCTGGACGGCCACTTACCGGAAGAGGAGAAGGGTAGGCGGCTAGCCATTTTACAGGAGAAGCAGCGGGCCATCCAGTTGCGGCGCAACAGCGCCTGGATCGGGCGGCGCGTGGAGGTGCTGGTGGAGACTTACAATCCCGGCACCGGCCAGTGGGTCGGCCGGTCGCCGGAAAACCGCGTGGTGAACTTCAGCAGCCCGGGCGGCGCAGCGGACTCGCTGGCGGGCCGTTACGTCGAGGTTCTGGTCACGCGCGCCGGCCCCAACTCGCTGGCCGGCGAAATGGCCGCTTAAGCGCCAACGGCCATTGCCCGCGCGTGGTCTAATGGTGCTAGGAAGGGAGACGCCATGGAAGTCGAGATGAAGATCCGCGGCCTCATGATGGACCCGGTGACCAACATGCCGATCGTCATCCTCAAGGACGTCAACGGCAACACAATCCTGCCCATCTGGGTCGGGATCTACGAGGCCAACGCCATCGCGTTGGAGATCGAGAAGGTCTCGACGCCACGGCCCATGACGCACGACCTGCTGAAGACCATCCTCCAGGGCCTCAGCGCGGCCGTCCGCAAGGTGGTGGTGAGCGAGCTCCGCGACGACACCTTTTACGCCGTGATCTGGCTGGAAAAGGACGGCCAGTTGATCAGCGTGGATTCCCGCCCGAGCGATGCCCTGGCCTTGGCCCTGCGTGTGGACTGTCCCATCTACGTCGAGGATTCGGTGCTGAAGTCCTCTCGCATGGCGGCCGCGGTTTCCGACAAGGTCAACAACGAAGAGCTGCGCCGCTGGCTGGAAGGCCTGAACGACGAGGACTTGGGGCGCTACAAAATGTGAACGCGCGCGGCGGCCTGCCGCGCGCGTTCAGGCATTTCGCCACCTATTCTTTCTTGGTCTTGACCGCCTTCTTGGCGGGCGGCGCCTTCTTGGGGGTGGGGCTGGGCCAGCCGATGATCTGATCCTTCTCGGCTTCGAAGACAATCATGAAAGGCTCCCGCGTGAACTGCTTGGGCACGCCGCGGAACTGAATCACGGTGCCCGCGGGCGCGGCGCCGGGCAGCGGTTCCTCCAGGCGGATGGTGACCTCAGGCGTGGTGTCGTCGGAAAGGGCCAACACCAGTTCCTTGGGGTTCTTGGCCGGGCTGTGACGTATCAGCTTGCCGCGCAGCGGCTTCTCGTTTTCGGGGGGCACCAGGGCGTCCT
>JBMFPL010000307.1:0-4780 GCA_049969115.1 Bryobacteraceae bacterium
GCCGGTCAATACGGCGGCGGTTCACGCGCTCGCTTATCCGCTGGGCGGCGAATTCGAGGTGCCCCACGGTGTCTCCAACGCCGTCCTGCTGCCTTATGTGCTCGAGTTCAACCTGCCTGCGATGCCCGAGCGTTACGCTGAGGTGGCGGTGGCGCTTGGCGTGCCGCGACTACCCGACCCCCTGGAGACCGCGCGCGCCGGCATCGAGCGCATTCGCGGCATGATCCGGGCCTGCGGCTTGCCCTTGACGCTCCGCGAGCTGGGCATCACCGAGCGGGCCATCCCGCACATGGTGGAGTCGGCGATGACCGTCACTCGCTTGCTCAAGAACAACCCGCGAGAAGTGACGCCCACTGATGCCGAACGGATTTACCGCGCGGCGCTCGGTTGAGCCATCAAGGTTCGATCAGGCGGCGGAAGGCGTCAGGCGGAAGGTCTGCCAGGGAGTTGACCGCGAGGTCGGCGCTTGTGCCCGCACCGCGCACGTAGATGCTGCGCATGCCCGCCCGCCGGGCCGCCTCGATACCCGCCGGCGCGTCCTCCACCACTACGCAACGGCCGGGCGGCACGCCCAGCCGCTCGGCGGCCAGGAGAAAGACCTGGGGATCGGGCTTGCCGGCAGTGACGTCCTCGGCAGCGACGATCGCTTGGAAGGCATCGGCCAGTCCCAGCGCCTCCAGCATCACGAGCACGTTCTCGCGCGGGGCCGAGGACGCGATGGCTTGCTTCCAACCCTCGCTCTGGAGCCGTCGCACCCATTCCTTCGCCCCCGGTGCAGGGGTCAAGCCGAACTCGCGCACCAGCCGGCGGTAACACGCTTCCTTGGTATCGCCGATGCGGGCCACGCGCTCCGGCGTTGCGCCCTCGCCCAGCCACAAGGGCACAAAGGAATCGTTGCGCTGGCCGAACGTGGCTTTGAACTGCTCCCAAGTGATGGCCACGCCCTCGGCGGCCATGGTCTCGCGCCAGGCGCGCCAGTGCAATTGTTCGGAATCAACCAGCGTGCCGTCCAGATCCCAGAGGACAGCGGCATGCATGGCTCAGGGGGCCATCTCCGGCGGCACCGGCAGCGTGACCTTACCGGTGGCGGCCCATTCTGCCCCGCGCGCAAAAGTCACGGCAAAGGGCAGAGTGCTGGTGGCGGCCACGTCATGGCCCAGCGCGGTGACGAAGACACGCCCCTGCCCGTACTGCACGGTCCACAGCATGGGCTGGTGCAGGCCGGGGCCGGGTGTAGGCTGTTTGGCCTTGCCTTGGTAAAGCGAATGATCGTCCCAGGCGGTGGCGAGCACGTGATAGCTTCCCGCCGGCTGCCATTTCAGATTCGCGTACAATTCGTCGTTTTTCTGCACGAAGGATTTCTTCAAGCCACGCGTGATGGGATGGTCGGGATCCTTGATTTCCACGGTGAAGTCGTGGGCGGGCGAGTGGTGGCCGAAATTCGGGCGCCAGTTGCCGGCGCACATCTTCTCGTACTCCTCCCAGCCGTCGAAGGCGGCCACCGAGAAGTGGTAGATCACCAAGCCTTTGCCGGAACGCACGAACTCCACCAGCGCCTTTTCCGCGCGCTCGCCCCAGCGAAGCTCGGGCCGGCGCCGGTCGTAGTAGTTGAGAACCACGAGGTCGTAGGGAGCCAGGGTCTCCGGACCCGCACCCCGGAATTCCTCCGTCACACGGACTTCGAAACGCCCCGTATCCTCGAGGATCTTGCGCAGCACGGGCGTAGTGCCTCGCCAGTCGTGCGCGTTCTGCCCGGTGATGATCAGGGTCTGGATTTTGGGCTGCGCTTGCGGTTGCCCCTGTGCGGACGCAAGAAGGGCGGAGAACAGAAACGCGACCAGCCGTCTCACGGCGAACCTCCGGGCGGGTCCCATGGCTTGGGCCGAAAGCGAATTATACCGGATCGGGTGGCGGGAAGGTGGCGGGAGGCGACCAGGAGAGCTTCCGAGCGATTGTTGCCACGGGGACAAGTTCCGAGGAAGCGTGCCGGACGGATGGCGGCAATTCCGATGAGGAAACTCGGACTATCGGTAGCTCTTCGTCCTGAGCAGCACGGATGCTGTGTCGGACTCCAGCGATTATGCAAAGCTCATGACGAGGCATGACAGTCGGTTTGGTCCCCGCGAATGGTGCAGTGCCGAAGCTTGGGCTCGGGCTATCAGGGGACGATTGCGGTCAGTACTAGTACTCACAACTGCGGGTTAAGGTCTTGACGAAGCGGGAGGGAAGGGCTACAATCAAGGCATGCGCAGAGGCGTGGTCTTGGTGCTGTTGCTGTGTGTGGCTGTCGCTCCAGGGTTGGCGAACCTCATCACCAATGGGAGCTTTGAACTGGGGAACCCGACGTGGAATCCCTATGGATTCCAGAGTCTCCTCGCGCCTGACAATTTGACCATCACAGGCTGGACTGTGAGCGACGGCAGTGTGGATTACATCGGATCGTATTGGCAGGCCGCACATGGGGAGCGCAGCTTGGACTTGAGCGGCGTCTACTCCCAGGGGAGCATTTACCAGACGTTCCCCACGACGCCCGGCGTACCCTACTTGGTGAGATTTGCCTTGGCTGGCAATCCGGACGTCCAACCTCGCGTAACGACGGTCAGATCTTGGGTAAACGATGGAAGCACGACGTTCGCATACCAGGATTTCAACTACACAGTGAACGGCCAGACTCGCCCGAGTATGGGCTGGACGTACGTGAGCTGGGTGTTCGCTGCCCAGTCTGCCGTTACCACCCTCGGCTTCACCAGCCTCGATCCCTACTTCGATGAGGAGTGGGAGTATTCGTTCGGCCCGGCGCTGGACGACGTGAGCGTCACGGCGATCCCGGAACCTGCGACGCTGGCGCTGGTCGGCTTGGGCCTGATCGCGGCCGGGTTCCTGCGCCGTCGTCGCTAGCTGGCTACAGAGCGCTCCTCGAGTTTGCAAAGCCCGCCCCCACAGGAGGGGCGGGCTTTCGTATCTAAACCGAGCTCCCCTCTCCAAGTGGGTAATCCCTCCAAAGCTGCTGCCTTGCCACAACCGCTAGACTGGAAGGCATGCGCTCTCCGATTCGTCGTCTGCTCGGCTGCTTGCCACTTCTTGCTGCCCTCGCTTGCGCCCAGACCCTGCGGGCGATGTCGTTCAACGTCCGCTATCCCGCCAAAACCGACGGGCCGAATCGCTGGGAACTGCGCCGCGATCTTCTTGTCGAGACCATTCGCGAGAAGGATCCCGATCTGATCGGCACCCAGGAGCTCTATTATGAGCAGGGCCAGTATATCGTGGAAAAGTTGCCCGCCTATGTCTGGTTCGGCCTGAGCCGCAGGGGGAACCATGAAGACGAGCACATGGGCGTCTCCTACAAGAAGGACCGCCTGCGCGTGCTCGATTCCGGCAATTTCTGGCTCTCGGAGACACCCGAAATGCCCGGCCCCATGTCGTGGGGTGTGAATCTGCCCCGCATGGTGACCTGGGGCTTGTTCGAACTGCGCGATGACAGGCGCCGCTTCTACTTCTACAACACCCACTTCCCGCACCGGCGCGAGGATCACGAGGCCCGCATGCGCGCCGCCCGGCTCATCGCGGAGCGCATCGGCAAGCTCGACGCTGCATTGCCCTTCATCATGACCGGCGACTTCAACGCGCCTGCTGGGGGCGAAGTGTACCAGGTCTTCTCCGGCCTGCTCGAGGATGCATGGACTCGCGCCGCCCGCCGCACTGGCCCCGAGTGCACCTTTGGCGGATTCAAAGGGATCACCGAGGGCGCTCGCATTGACTGGATCCTTTATCGCGGCCCGCTGCGCGTGCTCGAGGCACAGACCATAACTCGCAACTGGGACGGCCGCTATCCTTCCGACCACTATCCGGTGATGGCCGTCTTCGAATTTGCCGGCAACTAGCGCGGGACGCTGCCCGGCCGCCCCGTGCCATAATTCGGGTATGAGGTGGCTGGCAGCCCTGCCGCTGATCGCTTCGATGACTTTCGCCGCCGATGGTCGCGGGATATTCCCCTACGCCTGGCAGGAACATGACTTGCCCAACGGCCTGCGGCTGATCGCCATTCCCACGGACTATCCCCGCCTCGTGGCGCTTTACATCGTGGTGCAGGCCGGCTCCCGCAACGAAGTGGAACCGGGCAAGAGCGGTTTCGCCCACTTGTTCGAACACATGATGTTCCGCGGCACCCCGAATTACCCGCCTGAAAAGTACGAGGCGGTGCTGAAGGCCGCCGGCGCTTCCTCGAATGCCTATACCACCGACGACTATACGGCCTACCACACGACGTTCTCCAGCGAGGACCTGGAGAGGATTCTGGCCATGGAGGCCGACCGCTTCCAGAATCTCACTTACTCGCATGCGGTCTTTCGCACCGAAGCGCTCGCCGTGCTCGGCGAGTATAACAAGAATAGCGCCGACCCGGTCAACAAACTCGAGGAAGTGCTCAGGGCTACCGCTTTCGATCGCCACACTTACAAGCACACGACCATGGGCTTCCTCGAAGATATCCTCGATATGCCCAACCAGTACGAATACAGCCGGTTGTTTTTCCAGCGTTATTACCGGCCCGAATACACGACCATCGTGGTGGCGGGGGACATAGAGCCGCAGGAGGTGAAGTCCCTGGTGGAAAAATACTGGGGTGGCTGGAAGCGCGGTGGTTTCCGACCTGAAATCCCTGCCGAGCCGCCACCTTCCGGCCCGCGGGCCAATCACATCGCCTGGCTCTCGCCGACCTTGCCGTGGGTGGTCGTGGGCTTCCGCGGCCCCGCTTACTCGGACGAAGAGCTGGACTACGTGG
>JBMFPL010000308.1:0-4774 GCA_049969115.1 Bryobacteraceae bacterium
CCGAGGGCGGCGGCGGCGCGATCGGCGCAAGCGCCGGTCGCGGCGTTCGGCCGCTTCGGAAGCTTCAGGCTGGGCCGCGGGGCGCTCCGCAGTGCGCACCGGGATTCGGTCGTATTCCTCGGTCTCCTCAACGAAGTCGGAAACGTAGAGGAAGGCATCGCGCTCCAGCCCGATGTCCACGAAGGCCGACTGCATGCCTGGCAGCACGCGGGTGACGCGACCTTTATGAATGCTGCCCGCGAGCGAGTACTCGTTAGCGCGCTGGAAATGGATTTCGACCAATTGCTCGTCTTCGAGCACCGCCACTTTGGTTTCGTGACGGTTGGAAGAGATGACCAGTTCTTTCGCCATGACCAAGCTGCTCCTTTGCTGAAGCGAGGAGCGCGGGTTCCGGGGGAAGATGAGGCGAGCGGGGCCGGCTGCAACCACGCAGCCTCTGCGCCCGGTAGTGCGATTACCGCCAGCCCCGAGGCGGAGCCTTTGCTCGAACGCCAGCGGGCGGCGTGGACTGCGGGCGGTCCCGGCGGCTGCCGCCGGTCAGCATTGCCACCCGCGCCCGGTAAAACCCGTTGCCAACCTCGTTCCGATCCTGGAAACCGCGTGCTTCCGCTTCACTGGCGCCCGCCGCCAAGCCACGCCAAGGCGGTGCGGGCGCCAGCCTCACTCATATTGCAAACCGCCGGAGCCTGACATTGTTGACCAGCCCCAGCATGATAAACCACGACAGAACACTGGAACCACCGTGACTCATCAGGGGCAGCGGGATGCCGGTGACAGGCATGCGACCGACCACCATGCCGATGTTGACCAGCAGGTGGAACAGGAGCAAACCAGCCACACCCATGGCGATGTACATGCCTGCCCGATCCGCCGCCACCTGAGCATTCTGCACGACCTGCATCAACAGCAGGAAGTACAAGCCCAGCATGACCAGTACCCCAACGAACCCGTGTTCCTCGGCAAAGGCCGAGAAAATGAAGTCCGTGTGGGGCACGGGGAGGAAGCGCAACTGCGTTTGGGACCCCTGGGTCACGCCTTTCCCCCACATGCCGCCCGCGCCGACCGCGATCTGCGACTGAATCACCTGGTAGCCGGCACCGAGCGGATCGCGGCTCGGATCCAGGAACGCGATCAGGCGCATCTTCTGGTAGTCCTTCAGCAGGCTCCAGCCGACAGGGAGGGCGAGCGCGGCGATGAGCAGTAGCGCAACCACGTGACGCCAGCGCAAGCCAGCTAGGAAAATCCCCATCGCGAGGATGGGGACATAGCTCAGCGCCGTACCCAAATCCGGCTGCTTCATCACCAGCGCCGCCGGCAAGGCGGTGAGGGCGCCCAACTTCAACAGATCGCGCGCCTCCAAATGGTCGCCCTTCAGATCCGACAAATACCGGGCTATTAGCAATATTAGCACCACCTTAACGAATTCGGAAACCTGAAAATGAAAGCCCAAAGGCAAAGGGATCCAGCGCTTGCCCCCGGAGACTTCCTTGCCGAGCAACAGCACGGCGACCAGGCCGACGATCGAAAGGCCGTAGTAAACCGGCGCTTGCTCGAGCAGGGTGTGGTAGTCCACGGATGAGGCCAGCCACATCAGCAACAATCCCGCCGCAATGTAAAGACACTGGCGCCACCAGGCGTCGGACCAGCCGGTTCCGTGCGTGGCGCTGTAGATTTGCAGGACTCCGACCGCAGAAATGATCAGGGCAACGCTGAGCAGCGTCCAATCGAACTCGCGAAGGGAGCGGTAGTTAGCCACAGGCATCAGGGTTGTCCAAGGCGCGGGGCTGCCAAAGAAGGCCCGAAGTGAGGCGTCGACTGAGCGACAAAGGTGCGCTGCAGGCGCGCCTTCTTGTCGAAGTATGCCTTGATCACGTCGCGCACGATGGGGGCGGCCATGTAACCGTGCTCGCCACCCTCCCACAGGGCGGCCACGACGATCTCAGGGCTCTCGCAAGGGGCAAAGCCTACAAACCAGGCATTGTCTTTGATGGATTGCCCGAGTTTCGTGCTCTTGAGAACCTGGTTGGATGCGAGCTGAGAAGTCCCCGTCTTCCCGCACACGCTGATGCCAGGGATGCGAGCGCGAGACCCAGTCCCGCCGGGTTCGTTGACCACGCCCCACATCCCGTAAACGATCTTGGCGGCGTGATCCGGGTTGATCTTGGCCACGCGAGGCGGCTCGCGATGGGCGGGGTCCTTGACGAGGTGAGGACGGTACCAGACACCACCCATGGCCAGGCCCCCGATGGCGTAAGCCAGTTGCAAGGGCGTCACGGTGAGGGCACCCTGGCCGATGGCCACCGAAATGGTTTCGCCAGCGTACCACTTCTGGCGGAACATGCGCATCTTCCACTGGCTGGAAGGGACGACGCCCTCGGCCTCGTGAGGCAGGTCAATGCCCGTCTTGTGGCCGAAGCCCACCATTTCGGCGTACCGGGCAAGGTCGTCAATGCCCACGCGGTTGCCCACGTTGTAAAAGAAGACGTCGCAGGACTCCACAATGCCCTTGTGCAGGTCAACGACGCCGTGACCGCGCTTCACCCAGCATTTGAAGTACCGGCCGTAGAAAGTGGCGCCACCGGGGCAGCGCACCTTGAAGTTCTCGTCAATCGCGCCAGTTTCCAGACCGGCCAGGGCCACCACGGGCTTGAATGTCGAGCCGGGCGGCAACTGGGCCTGGATGGCGCGGTTGAGCAACGGATTGTCGGGGTTGGACACCAGCTCTTTCCAATCCTGGGGGCGAATGCGCGTGGCGAACTTGTTGGGATCAAAGGCCGGGCGGCTGACCATGGCCAGGACCTCGCCGTTGCGCGGGTCCAGGGCAACCACGGCGCCCTTGCGCCCTTCCATGGCGAGCTCGGCCACCACCTGCAAGTCCAGGTCAATGGTGAGTTGAAGGTTCTTGCCCGGCGTGGCGGGTTTGAAGCCCAAGACGCGGCGCTCGCGCCCGAGGTTGTCCACCAACACCTGGCGCTGTCCGTCAATGCCGCGCAAATGCGCGTCGTACTGGCGCTCGATGCCGGCCTTGCCGATGACGTCGCCCGGTTCGTAGCGGATGAACTCGGGCGAGTTGAGCTCGGCTTCCGATACCTCGCCGATGTAACCGATTACGTGCGCGGCAAGGCAGTTCTGGGGGTACAGCCGGCGATAAGCGTGAACCAGTTCGAGTTCCGGCAAGCCGTTGGGGTCGCGATGAGCCTCGACGAAAGCGATCTCGGCCGCGGTAAGCTCCTCCTTGATGATGATCGGCTCATAACGGGGGCGCGTGCGAAAGCGCTGGAGACGCCGCTCGAGCTCCTCCCGATCCAGATTCAGACCCGCCGCGATGACGGGAATGTTTTCCGGTTTGAGGTGCTCGCGCGAGAGGATCAGGCTGAAGGAGGAGTGGTTGTCCACGATGACGCGGCCGTCCCGGTCGAGGATTTTGCCCCGCGGGGCCAGCACGGGCAGGGCCTTGATGGAGTTCCGCTCGGCGCGTTCGCTGTAAATCTCCGGGTTGCGCACCTGGAGTTCCCAGAAACCGGAGATGAGGAATAGGAAGACAGCCAGGGCCAGGTACTGGAAGAGGGCGATCCGCCCGCTGGCGATTTTGGGATCGTCGCGCAGGGCGCGGCGCCGGGCCTCAATGCGCTCTGCGGTCTCGGTGATCTCCCTGTCCACGGCTGGGGCCGGGCGTCTAACGGCCCTCCAACCACCAGTTTAGCGGACAGCTTAGCGGAGCGGGACCCAGACAATGGGTGCTGGTCAGACGCACGGGCAAGTCGTCCCCTCGGAGGCCGAAGAGGCCGGCGCACTCGGACAAATGGGGCAACGCAAACATCAAACACAAAAACCAAAGAGTGTTCAGATCGTCCCAGATCGCCAGGGCGCGTAATGCTCACTTGCCAAGAGGCGGCCGATTGAACAGCCCTGCCGGACGGCCGATGCTGCCGGCTGCAGTTGCGCTCTTCGCCTACGGCCTCTGCGCCTGCCGCCAGCCGGCGCCCAATTTCTCCACGCTGGTCTGGAGCCGGGCAAAAGCGGATTCGAACGGCTGGCGGAAGAGCTCGCGAGCCGGGCCTTCGGCCAGCGTGCGCATGCCAATCATCAGCTTGAGTTCCTCCGACGGCCGGCCCGTCTCCACCACCATCCGCGCCGCGCCGGCTACGGTCTGCGCCGCGGCGCCCTGCGCCGTCTCTCGGTGGAGGCCCGCCGCCATGGCGGCATCGCGCAGCGCCTCCAGCACCGGGAAGACGTAGGTGGGCCCTACAGCGGTCAGCGCCGTCATCGCTTCCATCTGATCCTCAGCGACCCGCACCGCATCGCCAAACAGCGCCAGCAGGGCTTCGATCAGCGGCAGGTCCGTATCGGTGACGTGGCTGCCCAGGCAATGCGGGTTCATGCCCACGCCAACCAGCGACGGCGTGTTCGGAATGACCCGCACCGCCTTGCGCGCGCCGGCGCTTTGTTCGATTCACTCGGTGCGCACCGCCGCAGTCAGGGACACCAGTAGCACGTCAGGCCGCAACACGTCGCAAACCTCTTCCAGCACTCCCTTCACCGCGTTGGGCGGCACTGCCAGGAACACAATGCTGCCTGCGGCGGCCGCCTTGCGGTTGCCGGCAGCAGCCCGAATGCCAAGCCGTTCGGCCAGTGCCCGCGGCTTTTCCGGCACGACATCCGAGGCAATGATGTTGCCAGGCGGAATCCCCGCGCGAACCAGCCTCTCGGCGAAGACGCCCGCGATAATACCAGCGCCCAGGAAAGCGTAGGTTCGCTCGGACAAGGAAACAGC
>JBMFPL010000309.1:0-4765 GCA_049969115.1 Bryobacteraceae bacterium
GAAAGCACGCGGGCACGGCCCGTAGCGCGCCGCCAGCTCGCCCATGGCGGCCAGCGCGTTGGCCGTGGTTCCGAGCATGAAGCCGCAATAGCCCGTCGCCATGACGGCCGCGTCGTAATCGCGTTTCATCCAGCGAAAGGTCACGGCCACGCTCAACAGCCACACCAGCGCGACCTGCGCCAGCAAGATGGCCAGCACGGGCAGAGCCGCAGGCCCAGCAGCGCCATCACGATGAACAGGTGAAGCGAAATGCTTCCGATGTCGTCAATATGATGCTGGGCGAGCCCCGCAAAGCGGAAGCGGTCATTGAGATTGCGGATCGCAGCCGCGGCGATCATGGCGCCGATGTAAGCGGGCAGGATCACGCCCAGCCGCTCGATGGCCATGCTGATCAGGCTGCCGGCTCCCATGGCAACCGCTACCGCTACGACGTTGTCCAACAGGGAGGCCTTTTCGAAGGCTCGCACGCCCTCCAGCACACCGACATGGCTTTCAGGCGGGTTGGCGCCATAGGCGATCGCTTCCGGGCGGGACGCCTGCCTTTGCGCGGCGGGCCTGAGACTTCGCCTCTGGATCAGTCGCCCCCCTGTGCGAATCCCGCCAGCAGGCCGCCGGCGACGACGCCGAACATGGCGGCGGCAATGCCGAGGTCGGTGGCGCCCTTCAGGCCGAGCTGCTCGAAGGTCTCCCGAACGCGAGCGCCGTGCCGGGACCGCCAGCCATGGTCACCGAGCCGCAAACCAGGCCGGCTAGGGGGTGAATGCCGAAAACGAGAGCCAGCCCCACCCCCAGCGCATTCTCCATCAGCACGCCCAGGGTAGCGATCAGCCAGAATTGCAGGACTTGCGCGCCGCCTTCTCGAACCAGGCGCACGCTGGCGCGCAGGCCCACGGTGGTGAAGAACGCCACCATGAGGATGTCGCGCAGGACCAGGTCGAATTCCAGATTCAAGCAGCGATCCCGAAGCAGCAGCGCAACGAGAGCGTAAAGGAAGCCGCCCAGCACGCTGGCGGGAATATTCAGCCAGTCGAGCAAGCGAATCTTGCGTTTCAACCAGAAGCCCGCCACGAGGCCGAGGCAAGCGAGAGCCAGCGCCTGGACGGCGGACACTTTCAAAGTCGGGACCATGCGACGCGCCCACATTGTCCCAGGACCCGGCACGGACCTGCAACAGGCCGCGAGCTGCCTGTCGTTGGCCCCTGGGAAGACAAGGCATGAAACGGCCGCCGGGCGCGAGCATCTAAGGGAGTGTGAAGGCCGCGCTGCTCGCCGTCCCGATTGCACTGGCGCTGGCGGCGCCGGCGCCCTACCGGGCCGAGCCCGGGGGTCCGCCGCCAGAGGAACTGGCGCCACCCATCCGCGAAGCGGTCGCGCAACAAGGTGTGCGGGTGGTGGACTCGCGAGGCTTCCGCTTCTGCGAGCTATGGATCCGCGAAGCACCGCTGGGGGATGCGAGCTTCGAAGAAGCGGTCCGGCAGCAGTCCGTTCCGGAAGGCACGTTGCTGGGAGCGATCGAGTTCCGGGCGCCGAGCGCCGACCGCCGAGGCCGTGGTTTCCCTCCCGGCCTTTATGTTTTGAGGCACGCGGGCGGCGACTCGGCCGCGCTACTTCCGGCTGCGGGCGAGCGGAGCATCGAGCCGGACCCGGACTTCGCCAGCCGCAGCAGGTCCATCCTGCGCTGGTGGCTGGGACCGGCCGGGCCGACTCCGCGCCTCGAGTTGAACCAGCGGGGCGAATGGATCCTGCACGTGCGGGTGGGCGATACGCCAGTGACGTTGCTGGTGACCGGAGTCGCGGCCCGGTGAAGGCAGCCCCGGCTGCCGCAACGCACCGCAAGCGATAACCTGATAGTAAACGCAAGGAGAGGAGCGAGAGTCCATGAAGAAGATGCTGGCTGTCCTGCCCCTGTTCGGCGCGCTGGCGCTGGCGCAGTACAAGTACGAGCCGGCGGGGCCGCCGCCCGAAGAATTAGCCCCGGCCATCCGGGAGGCCCTCCAGAAGACCGGGCACCGCATCCTGGCGCCCAACGGCAGCGTATTCGCCGAGCTGTGGTTCCGTGCTCAAGCGCCGACCGGGCCGGCGACCACCGAAGAGGGCGTGTCGCTGACCACCATCCCGCACGGAAGCCTGGTGGGTGCGATTCGCTTCCCGGGTCGGGGAGCCGACCGCCGCGGGCAAACGATCAAGCCCGGCGTGTACACGCTGCGCCTGGCCTATTACCCGGTGGATGGGGCGCACCAGGGAGTCTCGCCCCAGCGCGACTTCCTGAAAATTATTCCTGCGTCCGAGGACAAGGACCTCAACGCCACTCCCAGCTACGAGGAGCTGGTGGAGATGAGCAAGAAGGCGTCCGGCACTTCGCACCCGGCCATTCTGAGCGTGTGGAAGCTGGACAAGCCTGAGCCCGCGGGGTTGAAGCAGCAAGAGGGCGACTGGGTGTTGCACGCCACCATCGGCGACATTCCCATCGCCGTGATCGTGGTGGGAGTCTTCCAGGGTTGAACTGCCGCCGCGCGGCGATCTGCTATGCTGGCATCGTAGCGCCAGCCGATGCGCGAACTCCGCTATAGCACGCCTCACGGGATCGTTGTCACCCGGACCCGATCGCGCTTGCCTTACCGCAGGGGTCTGGGGCATTTACTCGAAGAACTGGACGAATACCGCGGTTTCTATCTATCCTCGGGTTACGAGTATCCCGGACGTTACTCGCGGTGGGACATCGCCTCGGTGTGCCCGCCGCTGGAAATCATAGGTCGCGGCCGCCAGATCCAGTTTCGCCCCCTGAACCTGCGCGGCGAGATGGTGGTCGAGATGCTCTACCGCGTGCTGGCGGAACACCCGCACTGGGAGAGCCTGGAACTGGTCGGTGGCGCGCTGGCGGGTCGCCTCAAGCCTCTGCCGCCGCTGTTTCCGGAAGAGGAAAGGAGCAAGCAACCCTCGGCCTTTTCCATCCTGCGCGCGCTGATCGAAGAGTTTCGTCACCCCAAAGATGACCGCCTGGCCCTGGTGGGCGCATTCGGCTACGATCTGCTTTTCCAGTTCGACCCCATCCGGCTGAAACTGCCGCGCGGCGAACAGAAGGACCTGCACCTGTTTTTCTGCGACGACATCTACTTCATGGACCGCAAGCGCGAGCTGGTCGAGCGCTACCAGTACGAGTTCGACTGCGGCGAACTGTCCACGCTGGGACTGGCGCGCAACGGGGAGCGGCTGCCGTCCCCGGGCGACATGCAAGTGGGCGAGATCGTTTCCGATCACACGGCCGAGGAATATATGGCCAAGGTCCAGGCGGTGCGCGAGGGCATGCGCCGCGGCGATTACTACGAGGTTGTCCTGCGCCGCACTTTCCGGGCACCGTTTTCGGGGCGGCCTTCGCAGCTCTTCCGGCGCCTGCAAGTGGCCAGTCCCAGTCCATACGAGTTCCTGCTCCAGTTCGGCGACGAGCAACTGGTCGGCGCCTCGCCCGAGATGTTCGTGCGCGTGGAGGGCCGGCGGGTGGAGACCTGCCCCATTTCGGGCACAGCCCGGCGCACAGGCGACCCGCTGCGCGACGCGGAAGCGATCCGCGAGCTGCTGAACTCGGTCAAGGAAGAATCCGAGCTCACCATGTGCACCGACGTGGACCGCAACGACAAGTCGCGCGTCTCGGTGCCCGGCTCGGTGCGAGTGATCGGTCGCCGCCTGATCGAATCCTACGCCGGGGTGTTCCACACGGTGGATCACGTGGAAAGCCAGCTGGCGCCTGGCTTCGACTCGCTCGATGCTTTCCTCAGCCACATGTGGGCGGTGACGGTGATCGGGGCGCCGAAAAAAGCGGCAGCGCAGGCCATCGAGGATCTGGAGAAGGACGCGCGCGGCTGGTACGGCGGCGCGGTGGGGATGATCCTGCTGAACGGCGACATCAACACGGGCATCCTGATCCGCACTGTCCATCTGAAGGACGGGGTGGCCTCCTACGCCACCGGGGCTACGCTGCTCTACGACTCCATCCCCGAGCGCGAGGAGCTGGAGACGCGCCTCAAAGCCACGGGCTTCTTCCGCGCCTTGCAACCGCCGCAGCAACCTGCGTCGGCCCCACCCGCGCCCCGCGCCGGCCAGGGCGTGCGCATGCTCCTGGTGGACAACGACGATTGCTTCATCCACACCCTGGCCAACTACGCGCGGCAGACGGGCGCGGAAGTGACCACGTACCGCGCGGGATTCCCTCACGAGCTGATCCACCAGATCCGCCCCGATCTGATTTTGATCTCGCCCGGCCCCGGCCGTCCCACCGACTTCGGCGTGCCCCAACTAGTGCGCTACGCGGCCGAACAGGGCATCCCGGTCTTCGGGGTTTGCCTCGGCCTGCAAGGAGTGGTGGAAGCGTTCGGGGGTGAACTCGGGGTGCTGGATTACCCGGTGCACGGCAAGCCATCGCGCATCCGCCACACGGGCAAAGGCGTGTTCGAGGGGCTGCCGGAGACCTTTCAGGTAGGTCGCTACCACTCGCTGTACGCGCGCAAAGACAAGCTCCCCGCGTGCTTGGAGATCACCGCCGAATCCGAAGACGGCGTAATCATGGGCGTGCGCCATCGCGAGCTGCCCATCGAGGCGGTGCAGTTCCATCCCGAGTCCATGCTCACTATGGAAAACGACTGCGGCCTGCGTCTTATGGAGAACGTGGTCCGGCTATACAGGCGCAAGGCTGCGGCCTCACGAACCTGAGTGCCGCGCGCGATCGTCATCGGCGGGGGACTGGCGGGCATGGCCGCGGCTGCGGCGCTGG
>JBMFPL010000310.1:0-4757 GCA_049969115.1 Bryobacteraceae bacterium
GCGTGAGCTCCAGGAGCAGACGCTCGAAGCTGAACAGAAGAAGTACGCGCTGGGCGCTTCCACTATCTTCTTCGTGATCCAGGCGCAGCGTGACTTGGCGCAGGCGCGCTCGCAGGAAGTGGCCGCCGTCAGCCAGTACGCCAAGGCCAGGGTGCAACTGGAAGCGGCCACCGGCCGGATCCTGGAAGCGTACAACATTTCGATCGAAGAGGCCCTGCAAGGCCGCGTCTCACGCCCGCCCGTGCCGCTGCCGCCGGCGCCGCAGGGAGAGTGAGGCGACAGCCCCTTCATTCCGGACTCTTGGCTCCGCCCGGCGACTTGGCGCGCGCTGGCACCGTGGTAGTATAGGCGCGTAGTAATCGCTCCCCACGGAGGAATCCATGGCAGTCAGATCCTGCCTGCTTTTGCTGGCTGCCGCTGCGTGGATCGCGCCGGCCTTCGCCCAGGACATCTACGGGAGCATCACCGGCACGGTGACCGATCCCACCGGCGCCCTCGTGCCCGCCGCCAAGGTTCGCGCCACCAATCAGGGCACCCGAGCCACCTTCGAGACCACCAGCGGCGCCGACGGCGCCTACGTGCTGCGCGCCCTGCCCGTGGGCGTTTACGATCTTTCCGCCGAAGCCCCGGGGTTCAAGCGGTTCGAGGCACCAGGCCTGCGCCTGCAAGTCAACGAAGTCCTGCGCGTGGACATTCGCCTGGAGGTGGGCGCGGCGGTGGAAACGGTGACGGTGAGCGCGGCGGCAGTGACCGTCGACAGCACGACCGCCATGCTGCGCGCGGTCATCGACCGCCAGCGCATCGAGGAGCTACCGCTCAACGGACGCAATCCCTTGCAGTTGATGCGCCTGGTGGCGGGCGTCCAGCTCGCCAACCAGGGTCCCGGCTCCGACGTGACTTCCGGCACGACGTATCCCGGGGTCACCCCGGTGTCGGTCAACGGCGCACGCGCCAACACGACTAATTACATGCTCGATGGCGCGCAGCACAACGATCACTACAGCAACGCGCCGAACCCGATGCCCAATCCGGACGCTTTGCAGGAGTTCAGTGTCATCGTGAACAACTTCAGCGCCGAATTTGGGCGCCAGGCCGGTGGGGTGGTCAACGCGGTGACGCGATCGGGCACCAACGAATTTCACGGCACCCTGTTCGAGTATGTCCGCAACAGCGCTCTCAACGCGGCCAACTTTTTCGCCCCGGCCATCGCGCCCGGCAAGAAGCAGGATGACGGGCTGCGCCGCAATCAGTTCGGCGCGACTGCGGGCGGCCCCGTGCTCCTTCCGCGCCTGTACGATGGACGCAACCGCACCTTCTTCTTCTTCGCCTACCAGGGAACCCGGCTGCGTCGCAGTCCGGCCGTAGTCAACGTGATTACTCCCACCTTGGAACAGCGCCGCGGCGATTTTTCCGCCCTGCGCCGGCAGTTGCGCGATCCGTTCGGCGGCGGCGTCTACCCGGGCAACCAGATTCCTGCCTCGCATCTCGACCCGATTGCAAGGACGATCCTCGACAACTACGTTCCCGCCCCCGCCCCCGGCAGCGATCGAATCGCCGTCAGCGCTCCCACCCCCTTCGACGAGAACCAATATCTGGTTCGAGGCGACCAGAACTTCTCCGACCGCAACCGCCTCACCGTGCGTCTCTGGCATTCGGGCGCCAGACAACCCGGTTACTTGAATCCGCGCAACTACCTCTCCCAAGCCGTGGTCTGGAACCGCGTCTGGCGGAACCGCAGCGGCGCCCTGACTGACACCCATATCATCTCGCCCCGGGTTACGAACACCTTCCTGTTCAGTTACTCGGAAACCGACGGTGATTCCCGTCCCATCCTCCCTGAAAAAAGCCTCGCCGATCTGGGCGTGAAAATCTATAACGATGACAAGCCGCAGTATCACCTGACCGTCTCGGGCTACTTCGGCCTGAACACCGGCGATACCAACATCTTTCCCCGCCGGGAAGTGCAGTTCCAGAACACGGTCCGGGCCTCCCTGGACACGCATCAGCTTTCGACGGGCGCGGAAGCGGGCCGCGGCAAGCAGGACATTCGCAACAACTATCGGGCGAACGGGCAGTTCACCTGGAGCGGGGCTGCTCCCTTCACCACCGATTCGCTGGCCGACTTCATGGTAGGCAAGTTCCAGCAACTGGTGCAGGGCGCTGGCGAATACAAAGACAATCGCTACCCGATTTTTGCCCTGTTCGTCCAGGATTCGTGGCGTGTGCGCCGGCGTCTGAACCTGGAACTCGGCGTGCGGTGGGAGCCTTTCGTGCCTTACTGGGACAAGAAGGACCGCCTTGCCGTCTGGCGTCCGGGGCGGCAATCCAGCCGCTTCCAGTACGCGCCGCCCGGCGTGCTCTTCGCCGGCGATCCGGGAATCCCGCGCGGCGGCTACGACACGGCGTGGCGCAACGTGGGGCCACGCCTCGGCTTGGCCTGGGACCTGTTCGGGGACGGTCGCACCAGCCTGCGCGCCGGCTACGGGATTTTCTTCGATCGCATGAACATCATCATGACCAACTCCCAGGCCAACCAGGCGCCTTTCGCCACAACGGTGGTGGTCTATGGCAACATGCAGAACAGCTTCCGCGACCCTTACGCTGGCGCCATCAATCCCTTCCCTGCCCCGCTCGACCCGCCGGGCGATTTTCGTTTTATTTTGCCCCACACCGCCTTTCTCTACGAAGAACACATGGCCAATCCCTACGTGCAGGCATGGAATCTCACCGTCGAGCGTGAGCTGGCTGGCGGGTTCCTGGGTCGGATCGCCTATGCCGGATCCAAGGGGACCCGCCTGACCATCGGCCGGGAAATGAATCCCGCCCTCTACCGCCCGGGCGCCACCACGGCCGACACCAACCAGCGCCGGCCCCTCTACCCGTTGCTCGCCGGAGTAACCTTGGTGGAGCCGACGGGTAACTCTACCTTCCACTCCCTGCAACTCACTGTCGAACGCCGCTTGCGCACGGGCCTCGCGCTGCTGGCCAATTACATGTGGTCGAAAAGCATTGACGACGCCACCGCCAATAAGATCACCGGCCAGAACCGCTCGAACCCATTCAACCAGCGCTTCGACAAGGGGCCGTCCGACTTCGACCACGCTCATGTGGTCACGATCTCCGGGCTCTGGGACATCCCTGGGCGCTACAACCGGCGCATCGCGCAGTGGCTGCTCGGGAGCTGGAAATCCAACTTCATCCTCAGTCTTCAAACGGGCGCGCCCTACACGGTCTACAGCGGCGTGGACAACGCCCGCTCCGGCACAGCCACCACCGGCGCCGCAGGGCAGCGCGCCGACCTGGTGGGCAACCCGTACTTGCCCGAGGGCCGCAGCCGTGGTGAAAAAATCCTACGCTGGCTCAACCCCGAGGCCTTCGCTCCCAACGCCTTGGGCACCTTCGGCAACCAGGGCCGGAACATGTGGCGCGCGCCCGGCCTGGCCAACGTCGACATCGGCATTCACAAGGACTTCGCCATCACCGAGCAGCTCACGGCCACATTCCGCTTGGAGGCGTTCAACGCCTTCAATCGCGTCAACCTCGGCGCTCCCGATTCCAACCGGAACTCGGGCAATTTCAACCGCATCTCTTCGGCTTTCGACCCGCGGGTCCTACAAATGGCCCTGCGGTTGAAGTGGTGAAGCGGTGAGCGTTGGCCGGGGCGCCAGCCCAAGCACTCCCGCAAGGGTGGGCACCGCTGCGGCCTGTCCACCCGTGCGGGGCCGCTAAAACCCCACGCTCAGATCAGCCAGGAATCTGGCGCTCAGACAACCCCTGACGGTGGATCTCGCGCACGCGCTCCAGATCGTCGACGTCTTAGGGGCGCTTGTCGCGCCGCCAGCGGACGATGCGCGGGAAGCGTAGGGCGTAGCCGCTTTCGTGGCGCGCGCTCTTCTGCACGCCGTTGAAGGGCACTTCCAGCACGATCGCGGGTCTCACGATGACCAGGGGGCCCGCGCGCGCCACCGCCAGCTCGCGCAGCCGCCCAGTCAGCTCTTCGAACTCCTCGTCGGTGAGGCCACTGTAAGCCTTGCCCACGTTGACGAACCTCCCGCCCGAGCGCACGGCGAACGTGCAATCGCTGAGCACGCCGGCGCGCTTGCCGTGCCCCTGCTCGGCTGCGGTGATCACCACGTCCAGAGTCGCCAGGGGCCGCTTCCATTTCAGCCACGCACCCCCTCGCCGCCCGGCCTCGTAGAGACTCCCACGCCGCTTCAACACCAGGCCTTCGTTGCCGCGCGCCCGGACCTGCTCGAACAGGCTTTCCAGCTCCGCATGAGTGCTCGCTGTCCATCGAGGGGCGATCAGCAGGGGCGCCTGGCGCCCCGCAAGCAGGCGCTCGAGCTCGGCCCGCCGTTCCCCAATCGGCCGGTCCAGCAGCTCCCGGCCGTCCCGCAGGAGCAAGTCGTAGCTAATGAAGGCCGCCGGGGTCTCCAGCGGCAAGAACAACGGGACCTCTCTGCGGGCCAGCCGCTGCTGCAAGGCGCTGAACGGCAGGATCTGGCCGTTCGCGCCACGCCACGATCTAACCGTCCAGCACGGTGCTGCCCGGCAAGGCTTCCAGCGCCGCGATCAATTCGGGAAAAGCGGCGCTGACGTCGGCGAAGCCGCGCGAAAACAGCACCGCCCTCCCCTGCTGCACATGGGCCTGGGCGCAGATGCCGTCGTACTTGTCTTCGACGAACCACTCGGCGGGGTCCGGGACCTCGGCGGCGGAGGCAATGGGACGGGCCAGCATGAAGCCGAGCGGATGAAAC
>JBMFPL010000311.1:0-4750 GCA_049969115.1 Bryobacteraceae bacterium
CTCAGCGCTTTCTCCAGCCACTCGAGGCACAGCAGGGTGCAGGGATGCAGCCCGGTGCCGCAGGCCTGCCCGGGGCGCAGCGACAGGCGGATGCGCCCTTCCGGCACCGGTTCTGCGCTCCACTCGGGCGAAAGAAACAATCGCTTGCCGATTTGTTGCGACCGCCACTGCTCGCGCCAGCGCTCGCCCCAGCCCGCCTCGGGCTCCTGCCGGAAGCGCGGCGCGAAAGCCGCCAGTCGTTCCGCGAGCGCTGCCGCCGGTGCGCCGTCGCCAAAATAGGCGACAAGGCCGTCTTCGCGCTCAATGATCCCCAGAGTCCCAAGCTCGTAAAGCTCGGCGATCGCGCGGTCTTTTTCGCCCCGCGGGCAGGCAATCTCCAGGACCAGCATCAATCCAGGATGAGACGGGCCCGCTGGAAACGCATGGCGGCCGCGGCCAGCAACGCGGCGTCCGCCACGAGCAGCGCTGCGGCCAGCATCGCCTCGGTTCGTACCAGATTCGGCGGGGCGAAGGCGATTCTAGCGTGCCACCCAGGCGGCAGCGCCTTGCCCAGCGCCACCGCGCCCAGCACTAGCGCCATGAGAACCAGGCTGTTGATCTGGGCCGCTTGTCGCACGCTGGTGGCCCGCAAGGAGATCAGCACGCCACCGGAGGCCGCCAGCAGCGAGGTGAGCAGCCCGAAGACCGCGATCACCACCACCGTGTTGGCGCCCGGCAGCAGCAAGCCGTGCTTTCCGTGCAGCAGGTTGACCGTGAACGTCCCCAGCACCAGCGAACTCAACGCCAGGCCCCAGCCATAGCCCACCAGCGCCGCGATTTTCCCCAGAAGGATCGCCCGGTCGGACAAGCGGCTGGCGAGCAGCGTCTCCAGCGTCTTGCGCTCGCGCTCGCCCGCGAAGGAGTCCGCCACCAGCGCGCCCACCAGCAGCAACGGCAGCCAGCTCCAAGCCACCGGCAGCAGCGGCGTGGTGACCCACTCCGGGCCGTTCTGCCACGGCAGATACACGCCCAGCATGCCCATGGGGATCCCCACAGTCGAGACAAGGCCGCCGCGGATGCCGCCGCGCGAAAGCAGCAGCTCCTTCCACTCCTTCCAGATCATGGTCAGGATGTCGGCGAGCATCGCTTCTCCTCCTCGATCAAGGTGAGGAAGACGTCTTCCAGGCTGGCCTTGCGCACTTCTTCGATCTGCACGCCGGAGCCGACCAGAAGCGAGATCAGCGGCGCCAGCTCAGCGCCCGGGTGGAGCTCCACCGTCAAGCGCGCGTCGCGAAATTGCGCCCCCGCCACCTCGGGCCGGCTGCGCAGGGCTGCCAGAACGGACTCATTCACGCCGCGCGCGGCGATTTCGGCCCGTATGCCCGCGCGGTCGCGCAGCTCGTCAGGATGCCCTGTGGCCAGCAAACGCCCGGCGGAAATTACCGCCACGAGGCTGCACAGCTTCTCGGCCTCGGCCAGATTGTGGGTGGTCAGGAACACCGTGACGCCTTCGTGTCTGGCCATCGCCGCCAGGTCTTCCCGCAGCGAGGCGGCGGCCACTGGATCGAGGCCGGCGGTGGGTTCGTCGAGGAAGACCACCCGGGGTCGGTGCAGGAGTGCCCGCGCCACGGCCAGTTTCTGCTTCATCCCGCGGCTCCAGCGCCCTATGGTTTCCTGGCGCCGGTCCCACAATCCCAGCCGCCGCAGCAGCTCCTCGATGCGCTTGTGGCGCTCGCGCCGCGGCATTCGCCAGATGCGGCCGTAGAAGTCCAGGTTGTCCCAGGCACTGAAGCGCTCGTAGAGCCCGTGATGCTCGAGCAACGCACCGGCGCGCAGCCGAATTTCGCCGGCTTGCGTGCGGGTGTCGTAACCGAGCACCTCGGCCCGGCCGGCCGTGGGCTCGAGCAGGCCCAGCAGCATGCGGATGGTAGTGGTTTTCCCGGAGCCGTTGGGCCCCAGGAAACCATAGATGGCGCCCGCGGGAACTTCGATGGAAAGCCGGTCTACCGCACGCAGGGCGCCGAAGTGCCGCGTTAGCTCCACGGTGCGAATCACGATATCCGCCATGGTTGGCTCGCTAGGAATGGGACCGTTGCTGTCTCCAGGCAGCTCGCAGTTGCTGGATTCGCCGCGCGTGCTTCTCCAGGTGATCCACCTCTGCTGCAAGCAGCTCCAGCAGAGTGATACGGCCGCGCTCGCTGTGGGTTCCCGCGCGCTGAAAGTCTTCCTCCGGCAGCCCGGCCAGCAACTGGTGGTTCTCGGCGCGCAGGCGGCGCAGCAACTCCAGGGCCTCGGCCATCCGGCGCTTGTGGTAGCCCAGCCGCCGCGCCCAGGCATCCTGATGGTAGGCGGGCAGAAAGGGGTTGTCCTCTGCGATCACTCGCCTCAACCGCTCCGCCGCCACGATCTCGGCGTCCGCCAGGTGGGCTACAATCTGGCGCACGCTCCAGCCGCCAGGTTGGGGGACGAAGTCCAGCTCCGGGCCGGCCGCCCCCGTTGTCACCGTCGCGACGAGCTCAGGACCGCGACGGTACCTCTCCAGCAACTCGACCAGGGAAGCCTGCATTCCTACCTATAATAGAACTGCGCCGCCTCCAAGGCCCGGGAGGATCCGCGATGGCCACGCCGCCACTATTCCAGGAAACGCCTTCCTTCGACCGTCGCCGCCTGGCCGAGCGGTTGCAGCGCCTCGCCGAACAAGGAATTTTTATTGGCACCAGTTCCTGGAAGTACGAAGGATGGATCGGGCAGATTTACACGCGCGAGCGTTACCTGGTGCGGGGCGCTTTCTCGCAGCGTCGGTTCGAGGCCGAATGCCTGGCCGAGTACGCAGAAACTTTTCCCGTCGTCGGCGGCGATTTTTCTTTCTACCAGTTTCCTTCCGAGGGCTACTGGAGGAGACTGTTCGCCTCGGCACCTGCGAGCCTACGCTTCGCGCTGAAAGTTCCTGAGCAAATTACCGTGAAGATCTGGCCCACTCATGCCCGCTACGGGGTGCAGGGCGGCCAGGTAAATCCTTCCTTTTTGAATCGCGACTTACTGGAAAGAGCTTTCCTGGCGCGTCTGGAACCTTACCGCGATCGTGTGGCGGCCCTGATCTTCGAGTTCGGCACTTTTTCCAAACAAGCCTACGCGACGGTGGATGAGTTTCTACAGGATCTGGACCGTTTTCTGGGCTGCCTCCCGGCGGGTTTCCGTTACTCGGTCGAGCTCCGTAACCCCGAGTACCTGGTGGGCGATTACTTCGATTGTCTGCGGGCGCGGCGGGTGGCCCACGTCTTCAACGCCTGGACGCGCATGCCAGAGCTGGACGTCCAGCTCCGGATCCCCGGCGCCTTCACCACGGACTTCACCGTGTGCCGGGCGCTGCTGCGGCGTGGTCGGACTTACGAAGAAGCCGTCCGGCTCTTCGCCCCCTACGACCGGATCAAGGATCCCAACCCGCGCGGGCGCCAGGCCTTGCGGCGCTTGATCGAGAGCGCGCAGCGGGACGGCCGCAGCGCCTTCATCTTCGTCAACAACCGCTTCGAAGGCAACGCGCCAGCCACCATCGAGGCCATCGTAGAGGGCTGAGGCGCAGTCGCGTCCCCTGCCGGCACTGTTGTACAATCCGCGCGATGCTGCTCACTCGCCGTGACTTCGTGCTTGCCCTGGCGGTCCTGACTCGCGGGCTGAGGGCCGCGCCCGCCCGCCCGCCACGGCGCGAATGCTTCTTCGGCGTCCACTTTGATCTCCACCCCAACGTAAACGATCGCGAGCTGGGCCGCGACGTCACCGAGGAAATGATCGAACGCTTCCTGGAGCGGGTTGGCCCCGACTTCGTGCAGTACGATTGCAAGGGTCACCCCGGCATCCTGGGCTATCCCTCCAGAGTCAGCCGCTCGGCCACCATCGTGCAGGACTCCCTGGCCCTGTGGCGGCGCGTCACCGCACGTCACGGCGTCGCTCTGTACATTCACTTCTCGGGAGTCTGGGATTCGCTCGCTGTGCGCGAGCATCCCGAATGGGCAAGGCGCCGTCCCGACGGCAAGCCCGACGACCGCCAGACGTCCACCTTCGGCCCTTACGTAGACGCGCGCATGATTCCCCAACTCAAGGAGGCCATCGAAAAATACGATCTGGATGGCGCTTGGGTGGACGGCGAATGCTGGGCTACCAACCCCGATTACGGCAAGGCGGTAGCGAAGGCGTTCCGCCGGGCCACCGGCTTCAAGAAACTGCCCAAACGACCGGAGGAACCGGGATGGCTCGAGTTCCTGGAATTCAACCGCGAGCAATTCCGCCGCTATCTGCGTCACTATGTGGAGGCCATCCATGCTTTCCGCCCCGGTTTTCAGATAGCCAGTAACTGGATGTATTCCACTATTGTGCCTGAGCGGCCCGATATCCCGGTGGATTTCATTTCCGGCGACTATCTGGGTAACGCCTGCATTTCCTCCGCACGGCTGGAGGCCCGGTATATCTCGCAAACTGGCAAGCCCTGGGATCTGATGGCCTGGGGCTTCCAAAGCGCCCAGAGCAACCGCGTAGGCCCGGTGCACAAGCCGGCCGTACAGATCTGCCAGGAAGCGGCCGTGGTGCTGGCGCAGGGAGGCGCGTTCCAGGTCTACTACAATCCCACGCGGGCCGGCTGGATTGACGACCGGCACATCGAGGTCATGGCGCGCGTGGCCCGCTTCTGCCGGCAGCGCCAGGCGCTCTCGCATGGCTCGGAAACCGTTCCTCAGATCGGTCTCCTCTTCTCCACGCACAGCCTGTATGCGACGGGCAG
>JBMFPL010000312.1:0-4748 GCA_049969115.1 Bryobacteraceae bacterium
CACCAGCCATAAGGCGGGTGCCAGAACCAACGGCCGTAATGGAACGGCGCCCAGCCCCAGGGATCGTAGCTCAGCCACGTCCAGCCGTACCAGTCAATCCACACCCAACGACCATAGCGGTACGGCGCCCACCAAGCGGCAACGCCCCAAGGCGTCCACACCCAACCATAGGGCGGCACCCAGACCCAACGGCCGTAATGATCCAGATCGTCGGCGCCGTAGATGTCCCGACTCACGTAACGGTAACTGGCAGTGCGCTCCAGATAGCGATCCCGTTCGTCGTTCCACTGATCGAAACGGTCGCGGGGCACGGCCGCGATGGTGCGGAACTCCGGATTGGAAGGCGACCCGCGCACCATCATGGTGCGGCCGGAACGCAGTCGCTCCGCGCCCGTAGGGCTGGAAACCTCGGCCTCGCCCGAGCGCACGGTAATCTCGGTCTGCTCGTCCTGCACGGTCACGCGGATGCTTGCCTTGCCCAGGGGCCTCACCGACACGCTGGGCGTGTTCACCTCGATTTCGGCGTCGCTGTCACGCAGCACACGCAGCATAACGGTGCCGCGCACCAGTTGCGCCTGGTAACGCCGGTATTCGAGCTCGGTCAACCGCACTTCGGTATCGGCGCCCAACCGGAGCATGTTCGCCCAGTCGAACTGGACCTCGGCCCGCGATGAGGCGCCCGTCATCACCGCGTCCTGCACCACCAGTGGGGCATTGACCGCGCCCGCCACCCAATCGCCCGAATCGCCGCGACGCACGGAAACCTCGCCAGCGATCACGCTCAAGCGCGCCACGCCGCGACCGGGACCATCATCGTCCTGTCCCCACGCCACGGCGACCCCCAACAGCGCCACGAACGGCAACGCGATCCAACGGCTGCGCATGGCGGCCTCCTTTCTCGGCCAGGGCGGACAACCGGCCGGCGTACCGGCGCCCGCCCAGCCGCCTCTTGATGGCGCACGCCGGCCGCCAAACGCTTCCGAGATTTGTTAACAAGCACTTCCGTTATGATGGGTCTCTATGCCGGCGGCCGAAATCCACCAACCCGGCCGAATTCCACCACCGCCAGCGCGCCGCGCGCTGGCCGCAGTTCTGATTGCCGTGGCCTTCTTCCTGCTGACCGCCGGCTTTTATTGGAAGCTGGTTTTCACCGACCAATACACCTGGCTGGAAAGCCCCGATTTGGCCAACCAAGTCCTACCCTGGCTCCAGTTTCAGGCAGGGGAATGGCACAAGCGCGTCCTGCCGCTTTGGGATCCCTACCTCTGGAGCGGCCAATCGCTCATCGGGCAAGCCCAACCAGGCGCCGCCTACCCGCTGAACTGGCTGCTTTTCCTGCTGCCCCTGCGCAACGGCTGGATCCGGCTGCTCTGGTTGCACTGGTACTTCGTGGTCGTTCACTTCATGGCCGTGGCGTTCGCCTACTGGCTGGCGCGCGATTTGGGCGCCAGCCGCCCAGCCTCCGCGCTGGCCAGCCTCGCGTTCGGCTTGGGAGGTTACGTGGGCACCACGGACTGGCCCCAGATGCTGAACGGCGCGGTCTGGGCGCCGCTGGTCTTCGGCTTGCTTCGCCGCGCCTTCATGGGGCGCCGACCTGCGGCCAGCGCCGCTTTGGCGGGTGTCGCCCTCGGGATGTCTTGGCTGGCGGGCCACCACCAGATTCCCATCTACACAACCTTGGCCGCAGGAGCCGTTTGCCTGTACTACGTGGGGCGGAACTTCAGGCTGGATCTCAAAGCCGCCGGGCTGGCTGCGATCTTCCTCGCGTTCACACTGCTCAGCGGCGCGCTGCAAATCCTGCCCGCCTGGGAGTACGGGAGGCTGGCGCGCCGCTGGGTGGGCGTGGAAGAGCCGGTTGGCTGGAAAGAGAAGGTGCCCTACACCGTGCACGCGGAGTACTCGCTGAACCCGCTTTCGGTGCTAGGCATCGTGATTCCGGGTGTTCACCGGCACGCTGACCCGTTCGCTGGAGTCGTGGCGACCACCTTGGCTCTGCTGGCAGTGGCGCTGGCCTTCCGGCGGGCTGAGGTGAGACTGCTGGCGGCGATCGCCGCGGGCGGCCTCCTGCTGGCGCTGGGTCACAACAGCGTGTGGCACGGGATGATTTACGCGTTGATGCCGCTGGTCGAGAAGGCGCGGGCGCCCTCGATGGCGATCTTCATATTCCACTTCGGATTTTGCACCTTAAGTGCTTTAGGATTCGATGAGTTGGTGCAGCGGACGGCCTCGCCCTGGCCCCGCCGCGCGGCCCTGGCCCTGCTCGCCTTGGGCGCCCTGCTGTTGGCCACGTGCGTCATCGCGCTGGCGCTGGGCAAGATCCCCGAGGACCGCTACGCCCTGACGGCCTTGCTGGCTTTGGTGGCGGCGGGCATTGTCTACGGGGCCAGCCGTGGTTTGCTTTCGCCGCGGGCTGCTTTCGGCTGCCTGTTGGTGCTGCTGGTGATGGAAATGGGGCAGGTATCGGGCTTCGCTTTTGCCCACCGGCGCGAGAAAAACCGCTCGATCTACTTGAACAAAATGGCGCAACATGCCGATCTCGTTGAATTTCTGCGATCGCAGCCATGGCCCCTCCGGGTCGCCGCCTCCCATCAGCTCATCCCCTACAACATCGGCGACTGGTACGGCGTGGATACCTTCGCAGGCTACGTCGCCAGCCTCCCTGACAACCTGCTGCGGCTGGGCATCCATTCGCGCCGGGTCCATGATTTGATGGGCGTGGGCTACACGATCGCGGAACAGGCCCCGCATCCCGACTACCGAGAGGTTTTCCGCAGCGAGAGCGGCCTGAAGGTTTTTCTGAATCCGAAGGCGATGCCCAGGACTTGGGCGGTTCACTCGCTGATCACAGTGGCCAGCGACGAGCAGGCGCATGCCTACCTGGAGAACCCCGCCTTCGACTTCAGTAAGGCCGCTTGGATCCATGGCCCGGCACCTCAATTGGAGTCGTGCCCGGATCGCGAGGATACGGTGCGGCTGCTGAGGCGCGATTCGCAGAGCCTCGAGATCGAGGCGCGCATGGGCTGCCGCGGCATGGTTATCGTGAGCGAGAACTACTTTCCCGGCTGGCGCGCTTGGGTGGACGGCCATCCGGCCCCGATTCACGAGGTTTACACCTCTCTGCGCGGTGTGGTGGTCGAAGGTGGTCTTCACAGGATCGGCATGGCGTACCGCCCGCGTTCGGTGATGCTGGGCGCTGGCGGGACGCTGCTCGGATGGCTGGGGGCCGCCGCGCTCCTGATCCTGTCCTGGAGAGGCGAGCGTCGCCTGTTACACTGAAGAATCTGCCGGAACCCGAGGAAGGGGCATGATCCGCACCCGGCCCATCCCGCGCAGGCCGCGGTCGCTGCCCGAGGTGCACGGCAGCGTCACCACGGCTCACCCCTCGATTTGGCGGCGCATGTTCGCCTTCGCGGGCCCCGCCTACCTGGTGAGCGTGGGCTACATGGATCCGGGCAACTGGGCGACGGATCTGGAGGGCGGCGCGCGCTTCGGCTATCAGTTGCTCTGGGTCCTGGTGATGTCCAATCTGATGGCGATCCTGCTCCAGACGCTGAGTGCGCGGCTGGGAATCGTCACTGGCCGTGATCTGGCTCAGGCCTGCGCCGACACCTACCCGCAGTTCGTCAATTACCCGCTGTGGCTGCTCTGCGAGATCGCCATCGCCGCCTGTGATATGGCGGAGCTGCTGGGCGCCGCGATCGCCCTCAACCTGCTGCTCGGTGTCCCGCTGCTGTGGGGCGTCTTCATCACCGCCGCCGACACGCTGCTCCTGCTCGGGCTGTCGCGCTCGGGCATCCGGGTCATCGAGGGCATCGTGCTCAGCATGGTCACGGTCATCGCCGCCTGCATGCTCATCGAGATCTGGCTGGCCAGACCGGCCGCCGGGGAGGTCATCGCCGGGCTGAAGCCGCGCCTCACCCCCGAGAGCCTGTACGTCGCCATCGCCATACTCGGCGCCACCGTGATGCCCCACAACCTCTACCTGCACTCGGCGCTCGTGCAGACACGCCGCATCGGGCGCACCAACGAGGACAAGCGCCTTGCCTGCCGCTACAACCTTGTGGACTCGACGGTGGCGCTCAACGGCGCCTTGCTGGTCAACGCCGCCATCCTCATCCTGGCCGCGACGGTCTTCTACAGGAAGGGCGTGGTGGTGACCGAGATCCAGCAGGCTCATCAACTGCTGGCGCCGCTGCTGGGAACCACTCTGGCTAGCGTCGCCTTCGGCGTGGCCCTCCTGCTTTCCGGGCAGTCCTCGACCATGACCGGCACTATGGCCGGCCAGATCGTGATGGAGGGCTTCCTGCAAATCCGCATGCGGCCCTGGCTGCGCCGGCTGATCACACGGCTGGTGGCGATCACGCCAGCGGCCGTCACCATTTCGATCATGGGCGACGAGGCGGTGCTGCGGCTGCTGATCCTCAGCCAGGTGGTGCTGAGCATGCAGCTTCCTTTCGCCGTCATCCCGCTGATCCACTTCACCAGTGACCGGCAACGGATGGGCGTATTCGCTAATCCCGGCTGGGCCAAGGCGGCGGCGTGGGGGGCGGCGGCCCTGATTGTCACGCTGAACGTCCAGCTTTTGGGGCAGACTGTCGCGGGCTGGCTGGCGGCCGCAGCAGAGTGGGTGTGGCTGGTGCGGCTGCTGGTAATCCCACCCGCCGCTGCGCTGGCGCTGCTGTTGGCTTGGGTCACTCTGGAGCCGTGGCTGCCAAAGCGGATCCGGCAGATCGGCCGCGCAGCGGTGC
>JBMFPL010000313.1:0-4748 GCA_049969115.1 Bryobacteraceae bacterium
CGCCCGCGAGCAGCTTGAATTCGGCCTCCAGATCGAGGGTGACTTCCCGCGGGCCGTGCACGTAAGGCGTGAACTTGACCACCAGTCCGAGGTCCGCGAACTGGATCGTGGGCGGCGGCGCGTAAACCGGGAGCCCGTAGCTGTAGCCGTAGTAGCCCGAAGTGGCCACCGGGTACTGATCGCCTACGTGGAAGCTGGCCGCCTGCCCGGCCAGCGAGCGCAACTGCGCCCGGAGCAACGTGCGCGCCGCGGTCTCGCTCATGCGCGCCAGCATCTGAGCGTCGCCCACGCCCACGCCAAACACGCTGTGGCCGCCGCCGAACAGGAAGCCGCGCGCGGCCCCGCCCTGCGGCAAGGCCGCCACCGACCGCCCGATGCGCGCGAAGTTGTAAAAGGGGAAATCCGTGGGCCAGCCCAGCCCCCAGGAGACCAGTGCGCTGCGGCTGACTTCGATCAGCTCGATTTCGACCGACACTTCCGCGCGATGCTCCATGAGCTGCCGCAAGAGCAGCTCCGCCGGGCGGACTTTCGAGACGCGCTCGCGCAGCACGATGAGCCTTCGCTGCGAATCAAAGCCCATCTTGGTGATCTCCATGGTCTGCTGAACCGCGCGACCTACTTCCTGGAGCTCCTGCACGGTGATCGGCTCCGGCACGGGGATAGTGACCGCGATGTGTGGCTCCAGTTGCGCGCGTTTCTGCGGAGTGTCCTGGGCCACCAGCATCACGCGCTCGCCCAGAGGCACCACGAAGCTTCCCGTGGCGGTCTCGAGCTGGCGCAGGGCGCCCCGGCAGTCCGTTTCCGCCAGGCGCGTGCGCAGCATGGGCAGGGGCCGGTAATCGCCATCGAAAACAATCTCGAGCCCGCAGGCGCGAGCGAGCCGCTCGAACTGGGCCTTGCTGTCGCCCTCGAGCTCGAAGTCGCGCGGCTGGGGCGGTAGCTTCAACTCGGCCGGGGGCTGGAGACGGCGGATTTCGATCCAATCGGCTTCGGTGATCGGAAGCAGCGGGCTGTTGGTGGCGGAAGGCCACTGAGCGGGGCCTCCCGGCGTAGCGACTTTCTGGCGCAGCGCCTGTGCGCGGGTCCAGTAGATGGGATGGTAGGGATCCTGGGCAGCGGCCAGCGAATACAGCAGGCACGCCCGCACCGCATCCCCGTCGCGCTCGGCCGCCAGCGCCTCCCGGTAGAGGCGGCTGGCGGGCGCTCCCGCATGGCAAGCGAGCGCCGCGATCAGGCACACCAATGCGTCCCGCATAAGCGTCCGATAAGTTTTGACGAGCGGCGGCCGCGGCGCGTGCACCCTGCGCTTGCTAGAATCGCTCCGTCGGGAGGTGTCGTCCATGCTCCATGTCGCCCCCATCCGCAGCGCCTACCAGCCCCGGATTCCGGAGAATCTGGAAGCGCTGGGCGTCCCGCCCGCCCTGGTGGTGGATCTGGTCCTGCGCCGGCTCTACGTGCGCGGGCTGAGCAACTTCCAGTCGCTGAGCGAGGCGCTCAAGCTCTCGCCCCTGGTCATCGAGCAGGTTTTCCGGCAGCTTCGCCAGGAACAGCTCGTGGAAGTGCGCGGCATGGTGGGCAACGACTACAATTTCACGCTGACCAGCGCCGGCCGCCAGCGCGCCCACGAGTGCTTCCAGGTCACTCATTACTGCGGGCCGGCCCCAGTCTCGCTGAAGGATTATCACAAGGCGGTCAAGCTGCAAGCCGCGCGCGTGCGCGTCAACCGCAAGATGCTCAAGGACGCCTTCTCCGATCTCGTGCTGACCGACCGGCTACTTGACCAGCTCGGCCCCGCCATCATCTCGCAGAACTCGATCTTCATTTACGGCCCCACCGGCAACGGCAAGTCCAGCATCGCCGAGCGCCTGCTGCGCGTCTACCAGGACGCCATCCTGGTGCCGTACGCCATCGAAGTCGACGGGCAGTTCATCATGGTCTACGATCCGGTGGTGCACGAGCGCATCGAATGTGACGACCCCGATCTGGACCCGCGCTGGGTGCTGTGCCGCCGGCCTTGCGTGATCGTGGGCGGCGAGCTGGTACCCAGCATGCTTGATCTCCGTCTGGACGAAGCCACCGGCATCTACGCCGCGCCCATCCAGATGAAGGCCAACAACGGCGTCCTGGTCATCGACGACTTCGGCCGCCAGCCCATGCCCGCCCATGAGCTGCTCAATCGCTGGATGGTGCCGCTCGGTCGCCGCGTGGACTACCTGGCGCTCCGCTATGGCGTCAAGTTCCAGATACCGTTCGAAATGATGGTGGTCTTCGCCACCAACCTGAATCCTTCGGATCTGGCCGACGAAGCCTTCCTGAGGCGCATTCCCAACAAGATCTACGTCGAACCGGTGGATCCGGACAGCTTCGACGAGATCGTCCGGCGGGTGGCTGCGGCACGCAACATCCCGCTCGAGCCGGACACGCCCGCCTACCTGCGCGAGCTTTGTCTGCGCGACGGCCGCAAGGAGCTGCGCGCCTGCTACCCCAACGACATCTGCAACATCCTCGTGGCCATCAGCCGCTACGAGAACGTGCCCCCGCGCATGACGCGCGAGAACCTGGAACGCGCCGTCTCGCTGTACTTCGCCAAAAGCTGAGGAGGGGCTCGTTCAGCGGTCGGAAACCAGCACGCGATAGCTCAGTCGCAAGGGACGGCCGGGCTCAAGCCGCAGCCATTCCAGACCCGGATAGTTGACGCCAAGAAACCCGTAGTGGCGCAGGCACCAGCCGCTGGGAAAGCCTGGATGCGCGGGGTCAATTTCAATGCGCACCGTGGCGCGGTGACCGTCGAAATCTCCATCAAGCTCGGCCCACGGATGAGGCGCCATGTTGCTGTCGCCCTTTTCGACGCCCGAGTCCGTGCGGATCAACGTTTGCCGGCGCGGCCCGAAGCGGATCGAGAAGCCGCCGTACCCCTTGCCCTGTGCGGGCTCGCCTGCGATCTCCAGCGGCTCCAAGGCTTCGAGGGCCAGCGTGAAACCCAGTCTTCGCGTGCCCTGCGCGGAGCGATGCGCCGTGATAGTCACGGTCTCGGTGAGCACCTGCCGCTCGCCCGTGAACCAGCCGTTGACAGCTTCCAGTCGCGCGCGATCAGGACCTGTTTCCCGCGCGCCCCAGCGCAGGAATTTGTGGCGGATTCCACGGATGGACCACAGATCCACGATCTGGTCGCCGATCTTCACGCGCGGCCAGGCCCAGAAGATCCCACGATGGTGGTAGTGATCGGCGGGGAAATCGTCGGTCACCACGGTTCCCGCAGGCGTCCAAACCGGATGCAGATAACAGCAGCGCTGCCGGTCCTCCGGCGCGCCCTCCTTGAGTTGCATCCCGTAGTTGTAGACGAACACGGGCCGGCCGTTCTCGCTTAACTCCAGCCGGCCGGCGCCGACCTCGCGAAAGGCGAAGGGCGAACCGGGCGCCGCCGCGTGCGCCAGCAGCAACCACAGCCAGATCATGCGCTCTCCTTTCCGGCCATCTTCCTGATCCTCGCCTCGTCCACCTCGACGCCCAGCCCCGGCCCGGCAGGCCTTTCCAGGTATCCGTCCTTGACGACCAGCGGCTGCTTCAGGTAGCTGCCGGCCAGGAACTGCGGCCCGTTCAACGCCGCCGGGAACTTGAGTTGGTAGGCGGCGAAAATCTGCACGGCGGCGGCCAGCGCCGAATCGGGATCCGTCAACCCACTACCCAGAAACAGCAGTCCCGCCTGCTCGAGGATTTCGATCTGCCGACGGCAGTCCCACAGGCCCGCGGTGCGCGCGGGCTTCATGGCCACGCCGTCGAGCAAGCCCAGTCGGATGTACTCGACCAGCTCAACCGAGTTCACCACGCCTTCGTCCATAAGGATGGGCAGCGCGCCCTGCTTTTTCAGCTCGCGGTAGCCCGTGAGGCGGTTGGCGGGCAGCGGCTGCTCGAGCACGTTCACCCCGGCGTCAGCCAGCCTGGGCGCCACCCAGAGCGCCGTGGCCAGATCGTAGCCGCCGTTGGCATCCGCCCACAGGAAGGCGTCGGGGGCGAGCTTGCGCACGCGGCGGCAGAGCTCGAGGTCGAACTTGGGGGCGGGCGAAACTTTCACGTTGAAGTGCCGGTAGCCGCGGCGCCGGCCCTCCTCCACCAGCGGCTCGATCTCATCGAGTGTCGCCGGGTTCACCGTCCAGCTCAGCGTGATCCGCTCCAGCGGCTTGCGCCCCCACAGCTCGCAGACGTTGCGGCCCGCCAGTCGCCCCATCAGATCGTGCAGCGCAAGGTCCACGCCCGCCTTGGCGATGGGCATGCCCGTGGAAAACGAAGGCGCGATGGCCCGGTTCATGGCTTCGTGCGCGCCCGCGATGTCGAAGGGATTGCGGCCGATCAGCACCGGCGCCAGGTAGGTGCGGATGGTCGAGACCACCGACTCCAGCGTTTCGTAGCTCCAAGTGCGGATGGGCACGCTCTGGCCCCAGCCTACCGTGCCGTCCTCGGTCGTGATCTTGACGAACGCCGCCGGCCGTCCTTCCCGTCCTAAGAATTTGAAATGCCCCGCAGTGGGGTAGTGCAGGGGGAAGACCTCGACGCTACGGACGGGCGGGGCCGGGGCACCGGCCAGCATGGCCGCCGTGCCGCCCAGAAACTCGCGCCTGGTCGGCTTCATGTCAACAAAGCTAGCACAGGGCGCTGGCCCTTCAGCAGGCGTGGCACTGGCGCTCGTTGGGCGGCGGAGCGCAGATTCCGCCAGACGGTTGTTGTCCTTCAACGGGGACGGCGTTGCTGGC
>JBMFPL010000314.1:0-4731 GCA_049969115.1 Bryobacteraceae bacterium
CGCGCTGGTCACCCCTGCTGAGTGGCAGCTCGAACCTGAAGTCTTGCGGTTCGATGCCGCGCCCGGCGTGCTCACCACGCGCCAACTCATGGTGACGATTCCCAAAAACTGGGCGTCGCCCGCGCCTCGCTTCGCCATCGCCGCCGACGTGATGCGCGACGGCAAGTACCTGGGTCAAATCACCGAGGCCGTGGTGGACATGAAAGGCTGAAGCCGGTCCGGCTGGGAGCGAATGCTTGGTAGGTTCGATCCAGGGCGAGCGACGAACCGCCGCGAGGAGACGTGGCAGGCGGCCATCGTGAGAATTCCGCCGGCATCAATTGCCACGCAGGCGCCCGGCTGCTTCGATGACGGCCACAAGACGAACACCCGATGGTCAGCGGATGCCGTATTCTTTTAACCGGTACTGCAGCGTGCGCAAGCTGATGCCGAGTTCTTGCGCGGTCTTGGTGCGGTTGCCCGCGTTGCGCCGCAAGGCTTGCAGGATGGCCTCCTTTTCGATTTCCTTCCATCGCACCGGGCGCGCTCCGGCCGTCGTCTTGGGCAGCGGCAGGTCTTCCGCGCGCACCTTGCCCTCGCAAAGAATCGCCACGCGTTCCATCATGTTCTCCAGCTCGCGCACGTTACCGGGCCAGGAGTAGGCCAGCAGGGCCTGGCAAGCCGTTTCATCCAGCTCGAGCTGGGGCTTGCCCAGACTGTGCGCTGCCCGCGCCAGGAAATGGCGAGCCAGGGGAAGGATGTCGGCCGGGCGCTGCTTGAGCGGAGGGATCTCCAGCGGGAAGGCGTTCAGCCGGTAATAAAGGTCCTCGCGGAAGTTTCCTTCTTCGACGAGCTTTTTCAGGTCGCGATTGGTGGCGGCGATCAGCCGCACGTCCACCTGGATGGGACGCGTGCCTCCCAGGCGTTCGAACGTTCGGTCTTGCAACACGCGCAGGAGCTTGGCTTGGGAGCCGCCATCGAGCTCGCCGATTTCGTCCAGGAACAGCGTACCGCCGTGGGCGCGCTCGAAGACGCCTTGGTGCTGCGCGATGGCGCCGGTGAAAGCGCCTTTTTCGTGTCCGAACAGGGCGCTTTCGATCAGCGTGGGCGCCAGGGCGGCGCAGTTCAAGGCGAGGAAGGTGGCGGAGGCGCGGCGGCTGTTGGCGTGGATGCAACGCGCCAGTAGCTCCTTGCCTGTGCCGCTCTCGCCCAGCAACAGAACAGTGGCGTTGGTCGGGGCTACTTTGCGGGCCAGCTCGACCACCTCGCGCATGGCCGGGTCGTGCACGATCAGCTCGGGGCAGGGCAAGGCTGGCGGGCGGCCGAGTCCGGGATGCTCCTCCGCCGGTGGTGGCGCCAGCAGCCGGGCGACGAGCTGCCGGAGTTCCGCCGGGCTGCGCAATGGCTTCTCCAGGAAGTCCACGGCGCCCAGTTTCATGGCCTCCACTGCGGTGGGTACGGTGCCGAAGGCGGTGATCATCACGAACGGCGTGCCCGGCGCCAGCTCGCGGAAACGCCGCAGAATGAGCAGGCCGTCGCCATCAGGCAGGCGCAGGTCACACAGCACCAGATCGAAGCGCTCCGATGCCCCTGCCCGCAGCGCGTCTTGGACCGAGCCCGCGCTCCGGACGCTGTGGCCCTCACCCGTCAGGATGGTCTCCAGCAGCTTGCGGAAGCCGGGGTCGTCGTCCACCACCAGGATCGTGGCCATGGTCGCCTCTTCAACTCATTTTGCCTGTCCACTCCATGCGCGGGAAGCGGATCTCGGCTCGCGTGCCGCGTGGCTGGCGGTCGACGAGATCGAGCCGGCCTCCCAGCGTCTCCACCAGCTTGCGGCTGGTGGCCAGTCCCAAACCGCTGCCAAAGGCTTTCGTGGTGTAGAACGGCTCGAAAAGGCGTCTGCGGACCTCGGCGGGTATCCCGCTCCCTTCATCCTCCACGGCGATCACCAGGCCATCGCGGGAGGGTTCGATAAGGATCGCAACCTCGCCACTTTCCCCTGATGCTTCCACGGCGTTACGCACCAGGTTCAGCAGGGCTGCTTTGAGCAGGTCCGGGTCGGTTTTCAGGCGGATCGGACCTCCAAATACGCGGATCCGGAGATCGCTCCCCCCGGCCAACTGTCGCGCGTTGGTTTCCAGCTCGGCAGCCAGCGCATCCCAGTTGACCCATGCCAGTCTGGGCTCCACGGGCCGGCCGTACTGGAGCAGATCCTTGACCAAGCGCTCCAGCCGTTCGATTTCGGGCGACACGGGCCCGAGCAGCGCGGCGACGTCCGGACTCGCCTTCTCCGCGGCGAGCTGCACGAAGCCCTTGATGGTGGCGAGCGGGTTGCGGATTTCATGGGCCAAGGTGGCGGCCATCCGTCCCAGCCGCGCCAGTTGCTCCATTTCGAGCTGGCGGCGCTCGAGTTGTGCCGTGCGCCGCAGGCTCCAGAGCGCGTACAACGCCAGCAAAGTCAGCGCCACGCCGCTCAGCGCCGCCGCCAGAACGTTACGCCGGGCGGGCAGCAGCAGAAAATCGGCGGCCGAGGCCGCCAGATCAATGCGGGCGATGCGCAGGCGGCCCGCCGCGTGGCAGGGGATGTAAGCGCGAAAGATTTCCGTACCGGCAATGCGGACCCGCTCGGTATGGAACAGCTCCCGGCCCTCGCGGATCGAGGCCAGCACCGCGGCTTCCGGCCCCTGCTCCTCGGGATCGAACAGGTGCAGGTCCACGAGCGCTGGTTCCTCGTCCAGCAAGGAATCGAGCAACTCGGGCCCAGGCGCTGCCTGAAGGACTTCCAGCCGAGCCACCAGCGCAGCGGCGCGATTGCGCAGGTACAAGTCACGGAACTCGGATAGCCGGGCCAGCGTGGCCAGTGAAGTTGCCACCAGCAGCAGGGGCAGCAGCAAAGCTAGCAACGGCCAGAGCTGGCGGCGAACTTTGTAGCCCCAGGGCACGGGCGCGTCCCCGGCTCCATGCTAGCAAGGGCGCCGGGGGCGCTTGCCATCGCCCGTTTCTGGACCGGGAGCCAGCCGCGGGGACGAGGTTGACAACCGGGCTTGTTGGGGCTAATCAATGGTGCATGGTGCGATTCCGCCCGAGGTACCTGTGGTTCTACCTGTCCCTGGTGCTGGGATCAGTCCTGGGCCTGCTGCTGCTGGCCCAGTCGGTGATAACCTACCGTCACGTCTCCCGCTTCATGATCGCGGCTGAACTGAGGCGCGAGGCCCAGGGTCACGTGAACGCTCTCGAGCGGGAGGCGCGCCGTTTGAACTTGACCGACCCGCTGGATCTGGTGGCGTTGCTGCGGGAGCTGCGCGAGGAATCGCCGCAGCGGATCGCCTGGATCCGGGTGATGGACGTGGCCGGCAATACGCTGGTCCAGGAGGGAGAGCCGGTGGGGCCGCCTTTCTCGGCCGAGCGCCTCTGGCAGGCGTTCGAGCTGGCCACGCCGATTTCCGAGGTGCGTCCTACGCCGCGGGGCAACGTTCTGGTGACCGTGATGCCACTGCGGCTACCGCGACGCCCACCGCCCGAATCTGCCACGCAGCAAATCTCCCGGACGCCGCCTCGCCCGGGGCCACGGCAGGGGCCTCGCTTCATTGAGGTGGGCCTGTATCTTGCCGGCGGCCGCGCCAACTTCGGTCCTTTGCTGACCAACCTGATTGTGAACTCTTCGGCCGCCGTGGGTCTGGTTGCCTCCATGGTCATCCTCTGGCTGCGGTTTCCGGATTACGTGCGAGGCAAGCAGCTCGAGCAGCAGACGGAGATGGCGCGCAGGGTTCAGCACGATCTGCTCCCGGCGCCCGATGTCCATCTGGAAACGCTGGAGTTTTCCGCCGGTTGCACCCCGGCATGGCAGGTCGGTGGGGACTTCTATGATGTTTATCCTGCCGAGGACGGCCGGGTTGGCCTGGCGGTAGGGGATGTCTCGGGCAAGGGCTTGCCTGCTTCCGTGATGGCAGGGCTGCTGCTGGGCGCAGTGCGGTTCAGTCCCTGGCTGGAGAGTTCCGCCCACCATGTCGCAGCCACGCAGCGCTTGAACGAGCTGCTGCGCACGCGCACTGCCCCGGAACGCTTCGCCAGCCTGTTCTGGTGTTATTACGAACCGGCCGGCGGAACGCTGCGCTACATCAACGCCGGCCACGTGCCTCCGCTAGTGGTGCGGCGCAACGATGACGGCGCGCTGGAAGTCGAGGTTCTCGAAGACGGGGGCCCGCTGCTCGGGGTGCTCAAGAATCCCGATTACCGCCAGGGCTGCATCCGGCTGCGTCCCGGTGACCTGCTGGTGATTTATTCGGATGGCGTGGTCGAGGCGCAGGATGCCTCGGGCGCCGATTTCGGGCAGGAGCGACTGCGCGCCGCCGTTTTAGAGAACGTGGAGCGCCCGTGCTCGGAAATCCGCGACGAAATCCTGCGCCGGGTGCAGGAGTTCATCGGCCGCAACGAGGCTCAGGACGACCTCACTCTCGCTGTGGTGCGCGTGCGAGGGTGAAGCCGGTGGCGCCGCCGACCGCTAGCGTGCGGGACGTTACAATAATCGGCTTGTGCCGCTACCCGAAGCTGCCCTCGAATTCATGAACGCGCAAATCGCGCGCCTCCGCCGTCTCGCCAGGCCAAGACGGATCGTGTTCCCCGAGGGGGACGACCCGCGGATCCGCGAGGCGGCCCGCCGGCTGGCGCGCGACGGGCTGGCAGAACCGATCCTCATCGGGCGGGAGCCTTCCTCCGACGACTTGCGGTACGTGGCCCCGGGGACCTCGCCCG
>JBMFPL010000315.1:0-4682 GCA_049969115.1 Bryobacteraceae bacterium
GCCATCCGGTCGGAGCGGGCCGCCGCCACCGCGCACTCCCAGCGGGCCGGGAAGGCGGCTGGTGGTGCCACGCACGATGGAGTCGTCCACCAGAACGACACGCTTGCCCCCCAGCAGGTAGCGCACCGGATTGAGCTTGAGGCGTACGCCGAAATCGCGAATGGCCTGCGAAGGCTCGATGAACGTGCGACCCACGTAGTGATTGCGGATAAGGCCGTGGCGGAAAGGGATGCCCGATTCGGCCGCGTAACCGATGGCGGCGAAGACGCCCGAGTCCGGCACGGGAACGACTACGTCAGCCTCCACCGGGTGCTCCCGCGCCAGCAGCCGCCCCATCCGCTCGCGCGCCTCGTGCACGGAGCGCCCGAAGACCACCGAATCGGGGCGCGAGAAATAGACGTGCTCGAAAACACAGTAGGCGGCCCGGCACGGAGGCGCGTAGCGCTGGCGGGCCAGGCCATCGGGACCGGCGATCACCATTTCACCGGGCGCGACCTCGCCCCAGTAGGTGGCGCCGATGAGATCGAAGGCGCAGGTCTCCGAAGCGAAGACCCAGGCAACGCACCCACCCGAAAGCTCGATCTGCGCCAGCGACATGGGTCGGAACCCGAGGGGATCGCGAGCCACGATGATGCGGTCCTGGGCGAGGAAGACCATCGAGAAAGCGCCTTCCAGCGCGAGCAGCGCCTCGCGCAGGGCGGCGGCCAGATCGGCTTCGCGCGAGCGCGCCACCAGATGGAGCACGACTTCCGTGTCACTGGTGGCCTGGAAGATGGAACCCTCGCGCTCGAGCCCGCGGCGCAACGGCCCGGCGTTGGTGAGGTTGCCGTTGTGGGCCACCGCAATGTGGCCTTTGTTACAGACCACGGCAAAGGGTTGGGCATTCTGAGCCGAGCTTTCTCCCGCCGTGGAATAGCGCGTGTGCCCGATGGCCAGCGAACCCGGCAAGCGCGCCAATTGCTCGGGAGTGAACACGTCGGCCACGTAGCCCGGCCCTTTGATGCAGCGCACCGTGCGCCCGTCGCTGGCCGCGATGCCGGCCGCCTCCTGCCCGCGGTGCTGCAACGCGTACAGGCCAAGATAAGCGAGATTGGCGGCCTCGGGATGGCCGTAAACCGCCACCACGCCGCACTCCTCACGCCACGCCATCGCTTACCCCTTCAGCGCCTCTTCCAGCGCCGTTTCCCAGGGACGCCTCAATTGCTCCACCGGGCAATCCACCAGCAGGCGACCGCGCTGGCGTATGCGCAGCACGCCGCGTACGGTCTGCCCGATTCGCAGCGCTTCCACCCCGTGCCGCGCGGCGATGCGCTCGACGGCCTCGGGCCGCGCAGTGGAAATCAGGATGCGGGAAGGTCCTTCGTGGAACAGCAAGAACTCAGGACGCTGGTCCGAAGGCAGGTCTACTTCTGCGCCCACGCCCCCCAGCGAGCACTCCACCAGGGCTACCGCGAGCCCGCCGTCGCTCAGGTCATGGGACGATTCGGCCAGGTCCTCGCCCACAATCTCGCGCACGGCGGCCTGCACTCGCTTCTCCAGGTCCATATCCAACGCCGGGGGCAGGCCCCACAGCTCGCGCACGATGACCTTGGCGTACTGGGTCGAACCGAATTGCCTCAGGTCACAATCGCCCAGCCCGCCGAGCAGCATGACGTGGGAGCTCTCGCGCTTGAACGGCGGAGTCACCGCCGGCGCCGTTTTCATCAGGCCCACCACGCCCAGCACGGGTGTGGGATAGATCGCCTCGCCCAGCGTTTCGTTGTAGAGACTCACGTTGCCGCCGGTGATGGGTGTCTCGAAGAAGGCGCAGGCTTCGCCCATGCCTTCGATAACTTCCACGAGCTGGGCCATGATTTCGGGACGTTCCGGGTTACCGAAATTCAGGCAGTTGGTGGCGGCCACCGGCAAAGCGCCGACCGTCGAAACATTGCGGCAGCACTCGGCCACCGCCAACCGCGCCCCTTGCCGCGGATCCAGGTAACAATAGCGCCCGTTACCATCCAGCGCCATGGCCAGCGAAGTCCCCGTTTCTTTGATGCGCAGGATGGCGGCGTCGGCGCCCGGCCCCAGCACCGTGTTGGTGCGCACCATGTAGTCGTACTGCTCCCAGATCCACCGCTTGTCGCAGAGATCGCCCGAGGCCAGCAGCCGGACCAGATCCGCCGTCAAGTCGCGGCTGGCGAAATCGGGACCGTCCATGGGCGCGGTGCGGAAAGGACGCGTGCGCGGCCGGTCGTAAACCGGAGCCTCGTCGGCCAGGGCCCGGCTGGGGATCTCGGCCACTACCTCGCCGTTGTGTTTGACGCGCAGCATCCCGTCGCCGGTCACCTCTCCCACCGCCACCGCGTCCAGGCCCCACTTGCGAAAGATCCGGAAGACCTCCTCCTCGCGCCCGCGCTGGACCACCAGAAGCATGCGCTCCTGGGATTCCGAGAGCATGATCTCGTAAGGCGTCATGCCCGCTTCCCGCTGCGGCACGCGGGAAAGCTCAATTTCCACACCGGTCCCGCCGCGGCTCCCCATCTCGCAAGTCGAGCAGGTCAGGCCCGCCGCACCCATGTCCTGGATGCCGACCACGGCGCCGGTTTCCATGGCTTCCAGGCAGGCTTCCAGCAGCAACTTCTCCATGAACGGATCGCCCACCTGTACGTTGGGTCGTTTCTGCTTGGACTCCTCGGTGAATTCGGCCGAGGCCATGGAGGCGCCGTGAATGCCGTCGCGCCCGGTTTTGGCCCCCACGTACACCACGGGGTTGCCCACGCCGCAGGCGCGCGCGTAAAAAATGCGATCCTGGCGCACCACACCCAGCGCGAACACATTGACCAGTGGGTTGCCGTTGTAGCAGGACTCGAATACGCACTCGCCGCCCACCGTGGGAACGCCGAAGCAGTTGCCGTAGTGGGCGATGCCCGAGACCACGCCTTGCAAGATGCGCCGGTTACGCGGTCCCGCGCGCGGGTCATCGAGCGGGCCGAAGCGCAGCGAATCCATCACCGCGATGGGCCGGGCGCCCATGGTGAAGATGTCGCGCAGGATGCCGCCCACGCCGGTGGCCGCGCCCTGGAACGGCTCGATGAAACTAGGATGGTTGTGAGACTCGATCTTGAAGGCAGCCGCCCAGCCGCCCCCGATGTCAATGACGCCCGCGTTCTCGCCCGGGCCCTGGAGCACGTACGGTCCTTGGGTCGGCAGTTTCTTCAGGTGCAGGCGCGAGCTCTTGTAGGAGCAGTGCTCGCTCCACATCACGCTGAAGATGCCCAGCTCGGTGTACGTGGGCGGGCGACCCAGCAGGCGAACGATCCGCTCGTATTCTTCGGGCGTGAGCTGGTGAGCGGCGACTAGCTCGGGCGTGATGGCAGTCATCGCGGCGCTTGCGCCAAGGCGGCGACCATGGAGCGGAACACCAGCAAGCCGTCTTCGGATCCCATGAGCGGGTCGGCGGCGCGTTCCGGGTGCGGCATCATGCCCAGCACGTTGCGCCGGGCATTGAGGATGCCGGCGATGTCGTTGAGCGAACCGTTGGGGTTATCCAGGTAACGGAAGGCGACGCGGTCTTCGGCCTCCAGTTCTTCCAGGGTGCGCTGGTCGGCCACGTAACAGCCTTCGCCGTGGGCTATCGGCATGCGCACCACCTGGCCCCTGCAGAATTCACAGGTGAAGGGGGAGGCCGCGGTTTCCACCCGCAGCTCCACCTGCTTGCAGATGAAGCGCAGCCCGCGGTTGTGGATCAAGGCTCCCGGCAGCAGGCCGCATTCCACCAGGATCTGAAAGCCGTTGCAGATGCCCAGCACCAGGCCGCCCTCGCGCGCAAAGCGCTCCACCGCCCGCATGATGCGCGAGAACTTGGCGATGGCGCCGCAGCGCAAGTAATCGCCGTAAGAGAAACCGCCGGGCAGGATCACCGCATCCACGTCGCCCAGCGATTCGCTGTCGTGCCAGAGGAACTCGGCCTGGTGCCCCAGGTTGTGCGTCACTGCCCACCACGCGTCGTGGTCGCAGTTGCTGCCCGGGAACACCACCACCCCGAACTTCATGGAGCTTTCAGTCTAGCAAAGCACGGCCGTTGCAGGGATCCGGGGCGAGCGGGCACTCCTTCAGCTCGCGGCCGCGGCCGTGGCCGGCTTGCTCTTCCGTCGCGAAGCGCGCTTTTCCGGCGGGGGCTGCCGGTCGCTCTTCTTCAGTGCGGGCAGGACGATGGGAGTGACGAATTTCTTCTCGCCGTAATCGTCGAAGCGGATGACGATGTGTTCTTCGTTGCAAGAAATGACGGTGCCGAAGCCGAATTTGCCGTGTTCGACCTGAGCACCCGCGGGGAAAAGCGCCTTGACGCCCATGATGAGTCGCTCTCTAATAGTAAATATAACAAAATCTTCAGGATTTGTGGGGAGGCTGGAAACCTGGGGTGCGCGCGTGGCGTCGCAACAGAAGAACTGCCATGAGTCGCCTGTTTTCGCTCGCTGCTCTGCTATGGGCGCTGGCCGGCGCCGCTTGGCCCGCGGAGACGAACCGTTATGCCCTGCTGCTGGAGGACCCGCCGCTGGTGGTGCAGGTCGCATCGCGCGAGGAACTGGAAAGCGTCCGGACCCGGCAGGCGAGCCAGCGAATCGCCGCCCGACAGGGCGAATTGCGGCAGGAACTGGCGCGCCGCGGGATCGCTGTCACGGGCGCCAGCCATATCCTGC
>JBMFPL010000316.1:0-4678 GCA_049969115.1 Bryobacteraceae bacterium
TGCATGTGCAGGCGGCCGGTGCGAAACTCGGGGCTGCGGGAGGTGGCCACATACTGGCCGGGGCGCAGCTCGAGCAGGCGGCCTCGCGCCACCAGCCTTTCGAGCGCACGTTCCAGTTCCTCGCGGGCTGCGCCCCGTGCGGCGGTTTCGCGGACCAGTTGCTTGAAGCCCGCGCGCCCGTGAGGCTGGCGCGCGATGTGCTCCAGCAGCGCCTCGTCGCTCAAAATTTTCCTGCTTTTCACCTTCTTACGAGTTTACCTTTACGCCTGGCGGATGCAGGAGTAAGATAAGTTCGGATCCGGCCAGGAGGTGGCGGTGGAACGGACAGCCCCGAAAGGAATTACGCGGCGTAGCCTGATATCGACCGCTGCTTTCATTGTACCAAGACGCGTGCTGGGCGGGCGCGGCCACGTGGCGCCCAGCGACAGGATCGCGCTGGCCTCGATTGGCATGGGCCGACAGGGCATGGCGGTGACCATGGACCTGCTGTCGCGCCCGGACATCCAGGTCGTCGCCGTCTGCGATTGCAACCAGGGCAGCAAGGACTATATCGAATACGGCGCCAACGCCCTGCTCAACGCCGCCCGCAAACTGCTGGGCTCCGGCTATGAAAACTGGGGCGAGGATCTGGCCTCGCCCGGCTTCTTCCAGCTCACGCACACTTTCAAGAGCAGCCTGGGCGTGGGAGGGCGCGAGCCGGCCCGTCGCCTGGTCGAAGCTTACTACGCCTCGCGGCAGAAATCGGGCACGTGGCGTGGCTGCACGGCCTACCGCGATTTCCGCGAACTCTTGGAAAAGGAGAAAGACCTCGACGCGGTGTACGTGGCCACCCCGGATCACTGGCACGCGCCCATTTCTCTGGCCGCCATGCGCAAAGGAAAGCACGTGCTCTGCCGGAAACCGATGGCCCATTCCATCGGCGAGGCGCGGCGCATGGCGCAGGTGGCGCGGGAAACCAAGGTGGCCACCGGCCTGCCCGTCAACAATCCTACCAGCGAGGCTACGCGGCTGATTGCGCAGTGGATCGCCGCGGGTGCGATCGGGCGGGTGCGCGAGGTTCACAACTGGTCGAGCAGGCCGTACTGGCCGCAGGGCGTCGAGCGGCCCAAACAGGAGATGCCGGTCCCGCCCGGCCTGGACTGGGATCTGTGGCTCGGCCCTGCGCCGTGGCGCCCCTACCACAAGGCCTACCTGCCCTTCGTGTGGCGCGGCTGGTACGACTTCGGCTGTGGCAGTTTGGGCGATATGGGGTGCTACAGTTTTGCAGGCCTTTTCACCATCCTCGATCTGACGCCGCCCGTGGCGGTGGAAGCCGCCACCACGGAAGCGCACGAGGAGACGTACCCCCTGGCCTCCATCGTGCACTTGGATTTTCCGGCGCGCGGCAGCCGCGGGCCGCTGCGCATCAGCTGGTACGACGGCGGCCTGCGGCCCCCACGTCCCGCTGGCTTGAGCGAGCAGGACGAGCGGCGGTTCCGGCCCGGCCAGGAAGGCGTGATGTACGTGGGCGACAAGGGCATCATCCTCGGCGGCTTCAACGGCGACAACCCGCGCGTTTATCCGGAGTCTGGCGAATACCAGGCGCCGCCGCGGCAGCCGGGAGCGGGCTTCCGCGACCGCGCGATTGACCAGTGGATCGCGGCATGCAAAGGCGGCCCGCCCTCGCCCACCAACTTCGACGCGCAAGCGCCGGTCACCGAAGCTTTCCTGCTGGGGTGCCTTGCACAGCGGCTGCCCGGCGAGAGGCTCTTGTGGGATTCCGCCGCCCTGCGGGTGACCAACTCCGAGGGCGCCAATCGTTACGTGGATCCGCCGTGGCGCAGCGAGTACGCCAGTTGATCAGCCCGTGGGAAGCGCACACAAGCCGAGCTTGGCCCACCACGGTTTGGCTGCGCGGATGGCGGCATTCACGGCCTGGATGTTCCTGACGCCCTCGGTGGCCAGCCACTCCTCGAGCGCGCGCAGCCCCTGGCGGACGTACACGGGCACGCCTTCTTTCCAAGTGGCGCGGCCGCAGAGCACGCCGGAGAAGTCCGAACCGGCTTCCGCAGCCATCTCCAGCGACTCCACGAACTGCCGGTTGTCCACGCCAGCGCTCAAGTAGATGAAGGGCAGCCGGGCGGCCTGCGCGGCGCGCCGGAAGTGTTCGAGCGCTTCGGCCTTCGTGTATGCCGCCGGCCCCTGCTGGGAGACGCTGCCTTCCACGTAGCGCAAGTTCACCGGAATTTCCACCTTCAGGACATCGGCGCGGTAGTGGGGTTTGGAGAATTCCTCCACGCTGCGTGTTACGATTTGCGGCTTCAAGCGCGCGTATTCCATGCTTTTTTCATCGGGAATCTGCGGGTGGTAGCCGACCAGCTCGAGGAAAAACGGGATTTGGAAGGTTTCGCACTCGGCCCCGATCCGCTCCACCAGAGCCTGCTTGACGTCGTTGATGGCCGCGTCCTCCAAGGGCGAGTAATGCATGAGGAATTTGACCGCGTCCGCCTGCCAGTCCCCGGCGATGCGCTTGACCGAGACGTGCTCGAGCAACTCAGGCAGCCGGCCGGGGCGGGTGTTGTCGTAGCCACTCTTCTCGTAGGCCAGCAGCAGGCCGCACTGGGGCGCCCGGGTGCGCGCCGCTTCCAAACCCAGCTCGGGATCGAGCAGGATGGCGCTGGCGTACGGGGTCAGAATGCGGGTGACCGCGGTCTTGAATTCAGCCATCATCTCCCCGGTCACCGTTTCGGCGCCGGCGGCGGCCAGCATTTTCTTCAGGCTGCCCCGCTGGTCCATGGCCGCGGCGGCGATGACGCCGTCCTGGTTGGCGAGCCTCTTCATGCGCTCGAGCTTGCCGGCTGAGAGCATGGAACCTCCTCCCTTCATTATCGGGCCGGGCGCACTGCGGCCGGCGGCCGCTCGCTGCGTCCAAAGCCCCCTATGGTGCAGGTGAGCCGCAGCCCTGTCGTGGACCTTGCCGCGCCGCCTCGTCCGCCTCCGCGAGCCTCGATCCCGGGCGACCATGCCAGTCTGGCGAAGCTCTCCACCACGGCGTCCGAGCGCCTACTTCAGGCGGCGCGAGAGTTCCGCTCAAAGCTCCTTGTTCTTGTAGCGACGGGCCATCTCCTCCAGCGGGATTGGCTCGTAGTCGCCCGCGTGGCCGGCCTGGCCGAAGGCGATCATGCGCTCCATGACCACTTTCTTCATGGCCTCGCGGGCTGCCTTCAGGTAAGTGCGCGGGTCGAATTCTTCGGGTTTCTCGAAAAACACCTTGCGGATGGCGCCCGTCATGGCCAGCCGGTTGTCCGTGTCTACGTTGATCTTGCGCACGCCGTAGCGGATGGCGACCTGGATTTCTTCGACGGGGACGCCCCAGGTCGGCTTGATCTTGCCGCCGTACTGGTTGATGATGTCTTGGAGCTCCTTGGGGACGCTGGAGGAGCCATGCATCACCAGATGCACGTGGGGAATCTTCTCATGGATCTGCTGGATGCGCTCGATGACGAGCACGGACCGGTCCGGCTTGCGGCTGAACTTGTAAGCTCCGTGGCTGGTGCCGATGGCCACCGCCAGCGCGTCCACGCCGGTCTTTTCCACGAACTCGGCCGCCTGGTCGGGATCCGTCAGGTGGGCCAGGCCGCTGACGCCCGCGCCGTGGCCGTCCTCGATGCCGCCAAGCACACCCAGCTCCCCTTCCACCGTGACGCCGCGCTCGTGCGCCATTTCGACCACCTCGCGCGTCACCTTGACGTTGTACTCGAAGGTGGAGGGCGTCTTGCCATCAGGCATCAGCGAGCCGTCCATCATCACGCTGGTGAAACCCATCTCAATAGCGGAGCGGCAGGTCTCGGGGCTGTTCCCGTGGTCCAGGTGCAGGGCAACGGGAATTTCCGGGTAAAGCTCGACCGCGGCCAGCATCAAATGGTACAGGTAACGGTCCTGGGCATAGCTGCGCGCGCCCCGGCTGGCCTGGATGATCACCGGCGAGCGGGTTTCGCGGGCCGCCTCCATGATGGCCTGGATCTGCTCCATGTTGTTCACGTTGAACGCGCCCACGCCATAGCCACCCTTGGCGGCCTCGTCGAGAATCTGGCGCATGGTTACCATTGGCATGAGTTCGACTCCTCTCGAGAAATGCTATCGGCAGCAGCGTCCCGGCGGTTGAGCCAGGGCCAGTGGATGAGCAACCTTCACGATAACACGCGGGGAGCGCGGATGACAAGGCGAGCGCGCCTTGTCGCCATGCGGGCCGCGCCGCTCACCGCGGCCCCGCGTCCGCACGGGCTTGCGGCGGTCTTGCGCGCGGCCTACACTGGAGCCAGTAAGGATGAGGCCCATGAAGCGCACCGCTGCTTTCCTGGCGCTCCTTGCAGTTCTCACCTCGCAGCTCGCTGCCCAAGGCCCGCGCCGGCTCAGGCCGGGCTTCAACCTGTTCAGCAAAGAACAGGACATCCAGTTGGGCAGAGAAGCTGCGCAGCAGATCGAAAAAGAAATGACGGTAATCACCGATCTGGTGCTCAATCAGTATGTCCAGCGGATCGGGCAGAAACTGGCGGCCACGCCTGAAGCAGCCGGCTTCCCGTACACTTTCAAAATCGTCCACGATAATACCATCAACGCCTTCGCCCTGCCGGGCGGCCCGACCTATCTGCATACTTGGTTGCTGGCCGCCGCCGACAACGAAGCCCAGGTCGCCGGG
>JBMFPL010000317.1:0-4676 GCA_049969115.1 Bryobacteraceae bacterium
GTTCGTCCAACTCGCGCACCAGAATGAGGCCACCGTCGGAGGTGACCCGCGATCCCTGGAAATCGATCTTCAACGCAGCGTTGAAGGAAAGCTGAAAGGGCTGATTCTGTTTCTCACCCATTAAGTTTGGCTCTCCAGAAGGGGTTGACCACGCTGGAACGCCCATGAATAAGGACGTTGGAGAGCCTCACAACATTGCATCGAAATGTTTAAAACGGAAATCCGGGATTATAGGCTAAGAGGCGTTCGAACGTAACTTGCTTGCGACCGGTCAAGTATTGGTACTCGAATGACAAGCATGACCCCGTGTAACCAGCTGGCCTTACGCCCCGAAAGCCGCTCGGGGATTCTCGGTCATCAGCGGGTTCACCCATGCCGACTCGAGTGCGGGCAGGAAGTCCGTGTAAATGAACGTGTAGCCGCGATAGAATCCCCCCTCAGGCTCACCCACGTGGTACCAACCCGCGTCCTGGCTGACCAGAACGCGGTCCAGGAGTCCGGCTCGGGCCATCCGACGCACGCAGTCGAGGTGCCAGTCGACAGTTTTCTCGCGGATGCCGTCGAATTCGACCCACGCCCCCGCCCGAGCCAGCCGCTCGTGCCATGCTTGGTCCTTTTCGTTTTGGGCGTGCACCCAGACGAATTTTTCCGGCCGCACTCCGAGGTCCATCAGGATGTCCAATTGCTCGAGCCCTGCGGGGCCGCCGCCGTCGGTATGTGAGGAGATCGTCAGGCCCGTCTCGAGCGAAGTCAAGCCGGCAGCCCGGATCAGCTTGCGGTCCACCTCGTCCAATGGCGCGCCGCTGACCCCGGTCTTGATGAAGCGCGGGTGGACGCTGTCCACTCCCTCGCGGGCCTCGCGGATCCAACGCGTGGCGAGTTGCCGGGCCGTTTCTTGGCGGGCGAACGCGGGCACGTAGCGATGCCTCGCGGCCCCGTAGATGCCGGTGTTGGTCCAAATTTCGATTCCCGTGGCTTCGGCGAGACGCGCCACGAGCTTCGGATCGCGTCCGAGGTATTGGGGCGTGCATTCGAGCAGCCGGCGACAGCCGAAGCTGGCCAACTCCTGGAGCTTGGGGCGAGCGACCCGGAAGACCTTGTCGGGATCGTAGCGGCCGGGATGGATTTGGTCCGCGCCGATAAAATCCACCAGGATGTGCTCGTGCACGAGGATGCTCCCCGGCACGCGATGACCGCGCAGCGCCAAGGCGCCGGCCAAGAGCAGGTCGCGGCGGCGGATCATGGGCGGATCCCTGGGATGGCGAGGCGGATGCGGTAGACGCTGGTGCGCGCAGTGATGTAAAGCGTGCGTCCGTCCTTGTCTCCCCAGGCGCAGTTGGCCGGAACTTCCGGCGGCTCGATCGTGCCCAGGTGCCTGCCCTCGGGAGAGAAGATCCACACGCCTCCAGGCCCGGTCGCGTACACGTTGCCTTTGCGGTCAACCTTCAGCCCGTCGGGCAAGCCGGGGGCCGTCTCCCGTGTTACGTCGTAGAAGACCTGCGATGTTCCCAGCGTGCCATCCGGGCGCACTTCGAAGCGCATCCAGATCTTGCGCTGAACGTCGGAGTTGGCCACGTAGAGGTATTTCTCGTCGGGCGAGAAGGCGAGGCCATTGGGCCGCGTCAGATCTTTCGAGAGCAGTTGCAGGTCGCCGCCCGCCAGCCGGTAGATGCCCGAGAAGGGCAGCTCCTTGGCCGGGTCATCGTCCTGCTTGGCCAGCCCGTAGGGTGGGTCGGTGAAGTAGAGCGACCCGTCGGACTTGAAGACCGCATCATTCGGGCTATTGAGACGCTTGCCCTGGTAGCGGTCCGCGAGGATGGTGAGCTTGCCGTCCTTCTCGAGGCGCGTCACGCGCCGGTTGCCGTGTTCGCAAATGACGAGCCGGCCCTGCCGATCCAGCGTCAAGCCGTTGGAGCCGATGAAGGCTCCGGGCGCCGCGTCCGTGCCATCGTAGCCCGATGGTTTGCGGAAGATGGTGACCTTGCCGTCGGGGGTCCACCGGTAGATGGCGTTGTTGGGGATGTCGCTGAAGAGCAGGGAGCCGCCGGGCAACCAGACTGGCCCTTCGGTGAAGCCGAAGCCGCCAGCTACCTTCTCGATGACGGCGGTGCGTGGGACAATCGCGTCCAACGCAGGGTCGGCGCGGTGGATGCGGCCGGGGCCGGTCTGGGCCTCACCGCTGAGGGCGAGCAGGAGCACCAGCAAACAGGCAAGGCATGCAGTGCGGGCCATCATGCCAGAATTGTATCGCGACCCGCGGGCGTGGTAACATACTCGAAGGAAGCTAGCGAGAAATCGGGGACGTAGTTCAGTTGGTTAGAACGCCGGCCTGTCACGTCGGAGGTCGCGGGTTCGAGTCCCGTCGTCCCCGCCAGGGATTGACGCTCAACTCTTCTGTGAAGCCATCATCAAGGGCGCGAAGCCCAGGGCTGCGCGTGCAATCACCGAAACCGGCGCGCGGCTGCGGTCCGGAAGCGCAGCTGGGCGCCCAGTTCGAGGTAAAGCCGCTCGGTAATCCGCTTGCGTGTCACCGCCTGGCAGAGAGACTTGCGTTTGCCACCAGCGAGAAGGTCCCACCAGCGGTGCTCCGGCTTGAACGCAGCTCGCCCATCCCAAGCTGCGCAGACCGCTGGCGTGGGGTTGGCGAGGCCGCGGAGCAGCCAGCAGGCGTGCCTCGGTCTGTTCGAGCCCGGCAGGCCTCTGGCGGGTAGCCTGTGGTGGCCCAACCATCAGGGCGCCATTGGCTGTGGAAGGGGTTCAGCGGCGCCCAAACCAGAGGCGCATGCCGGACCGTTCCGGCTGCCGTGGGCTGTGCTGAAAGTGAACAGGTGATGTGCCAGAAGGGGTCTGCTCGAGGACAGAGGCAGCAACGAGCTCGTGCGGGCTCAACGCGAACGCTGCGGCCCGATGCGTGCTATAAGTGCCGGGTGGATGAGCAGGGCGTTCGATTGTTTGTTGTTACTTGCGGCCTGCGCGGCCCTTGCCCCGGCGCAGGGTCCGCTGGCTACCGCGGCCATTCAGGGGACGATTCTGGATTCGTCCGGCGCCGTCGTGGCCGGTGCGCGGATCAGCGTCACGCACACGGGCATGGGTTTCATGCGGGCCGTCGAAAGTGACGAAGCCGGCCAGTTCCGGCTGACCGGCTTGCCGGCCGGCGAGTACCGGTTGCGCATCGAAAAGGAAGGCTTCGCATCGGTGCTCATCCCGGTTCTGCCGCTGGCGGTAGGGCAGACGTTGGTCCAGCGGATCGAGCTCAAGCCGGCTCCGGTGAGGCAGAGCCTGGAGGTCAAGGAGAGGCCTGAAGCGCTGGAGACGGCAGCGACGACCGCCGGTGTAGCCTTGGGTTCGGAGCGTATTGAGGAGGCTCCCGCGGCCAATCGCAATTACCTGAACTTCGTGCTGGTGGCGCCGGCAGTAGCGCCTTCCAGCGGCTCGAACGCACAGCGCTCGCTGGCCGGTTTGCGCAGCGCGGTCAGCGACAGCGGGTTCAGCTTTGCCGGCATGCGCGGGCGCAACAACAGCCTTTCGATTGACGGTGTGGACAACCGCGACGAAACCACGGGCGGTAATCGTGTGGCCATCGGTTTGGAGATGGTCAGCGAATTTCGGGTTTCGACAGCGGTAGTGGGAGCGGAGCTGGGCGGAGCGGCTGGCGGAGTGCTCAACGTGGTGACGCGCTCGGGGACCAACATCTGGCACGGCGACGTGACGTTCTTCGGGCAGAACGAAGCGCTCAATGCCCGTAACCCGGAAGCCGAGACCGGGCGCCGGCCCCGCTTCCGCCGCTACCAGCCGGGGACGTCCCTCATGGGGCCTTTACGGCGCGACCGGACGTTCTTCGCGTGGGCTATCGAGCACCAAAAGGAATCCGGCGAAGAATGGTCCTCCGCGCCTGACGGGGTTCCGGCCAGCGCCCTGGCAGCCCCGCTTTATCGCGGACTCTATCCTGCCGGAGCGGTGGAGACCGAATTTTCCTTCAAGACGGACCATCAGGCGAGCACGCGACACAGTCTTTCGGCGCGTTACGCTTTCTCGCGGGGGCGGATCCGAGGGGACGTTCAGGATGCCGATAACTTCACGGAACGCTCGGCGCGCGGCAGCAGCCTGACGGTGGACCACTCGCTGGTAGGGGGGTGGATTTGGGTGCCCGGGCCGCGAGTCGTCAGCGACCTGCGCGTCCAAGTGGCCCGCCGCAGCGTCGAACTGCGACCGAACGCACGCGGGCCGATGATCGAAATCCCCGGAGTGTTGACTTTCGGCCAGTCCTTCCGGTTGGACAGCGACCGCGACGAAGACCACTTCGAATTGCGCGAGGCGCTGCACGTTGCGGTGGGCCGGAACCAGCTCAGCTTGGGGGCCAGCGTGCACGCGGTCCGCCTGGATGCGAGGCTGGCCAACCGTTTCGGCGGGGCCTTCATTTTTCCGAGCTGGGACGACTGGCTGGCTGCGCGCCCGGACGTTTACTTTCAGGCCTTCGGCGAACCAAAAACTCATAGCTGGACCTTGCCCGTGGGCGCCTGGATCCAGGAGCGCCAGCAGCTTGCCCCCGGGCTTACGCTGGAAGCGGGTTTGCGCTACGACCGCCAGTGGCTGCCGGGAAACTTCCCCGAGTCCGACCGCAACCTGGCTCCGCGCCTCGGCCTGGCCTGGCGGCCACGCGACCGCGGGCCCTACGT
>JBMFPL010000318.1:0-4660 GCA_049969115.1 Bryobacteraceae bacterium
CGCTACCAGGCCACGCTGCGGGACCAGCAGAGCTCCACCCTCTGGCAAGTGGAGCTTGCCTTGAAGCGTTTTGCGCCGGTTGATTTCGAGAGTCCGCCGCGGCGGGTCTTGACCCTGGAGATAAAGCAGTTTGAGCGTGGCACGCCGCTCGAGCAGTTACCCGATCTGGCCATTGCTGCCGAGGAGATCGGCGGCGAGCATGTTTTGCAAGTGCCCGTCCACGACATTGGGGCTGTGCCCTCGAAGCCTTTCACCGTAAAGGTCTTCGACGAAGCCCGCCGCTTGCTGGCCCAGGCTTCGCACCCGCCGCTGGAGGCTTCGCTGGATTTGAAGCCCCGCGTGGTGCGCCTCAGCTTCCCTGGCGTCAGGCCGCGGCCAGACCTTGAAGTAGTGGTTGAGCAGGAAGGCGCAGCCGAAGAAATCACCGAGCACAACAACCGCGTCGTGCTCAACGCCGGACGATAATGCCCACCACGTCCAGATCGTAGTCGGTGTACTTCCGGTAGACGCCTCGCAGCCAGAGCAGGGCGCCGATCCTGCCCTCAGGCTTGGGAACGAACGGACGGATATTGTCCACGATGGAATTTTCGGTCAGCGGCTGCCAGCTCCAGGTGCGGCCGCCGTTGCGGGTCTGTCCGCGGAAGATTTCCCAGTGCCTGCGGCCGTCAGCCCGGCTGACGAGCGGCTGGCCTGTGCGGGGATCGGCGTTGGTGGAAATGTAGACCACGTCGGGGTCGGCGGGATCCAGCGCAATGTTGCCCGTGTAGTCTTCCTCGCCGGCGTAGAGCTTGCTGCCGGCGTAGGCTATTTCGTAATCCTGCCACCGCTCGCCGGTCCAGCGCGCGTAGCGGTAACGGTGATCCCGTCCGTGCTGGTTCTCGGGCAGGCCCGCGCCGCCCTTTTGCACCGAATAGGCCACGTAGGGGTGCCCGCGTCCATCCAGCTCGATATCGCTGACCCAAGCCACGTTGTTGGCGTCGCCCGCGAAAATTCGGGTCCCCTCGGCCGGTTCCCGCAGCCCTTCCGAAAGGCTCCGGATCACCGTGCCGCCCGAGCGGTGCAGGTTGCCGCCGCGGTAGAAGACGTGGTAAAGGCTGTTGTCGTAGTTGCGTGGGTGGCCTTCCGTATAGGCGAGGTGGATGGTTTGTGAGCCATCCGAGGCGTACTTGACGTAAGGCCGATGACGAAAGGCGCCGGGAACCTGGATAACGATTGCCCCCGCGCGCCAGCTTTCACCGGCGTCGTCCGAGTACGCATAGGAGGGCTTAAAGCTGTTATCCAGGCCCCGGAAAAAGTTATACAGCCGCTTTTCCCGGGCAAGATACAAGAGGTTGGAGTAAGTGATGCGCGAACTTTCGCTGGGAACGAAAACGCGCTCCGGCTGCCACTGGCCGGCCTCGCGTAGCTCCAGCGAGACGCGGTAATAGAAACGGTTCTCCGAGCCGTGCTTTGCGTAAACGGCGAGCAGCAGACCGTCAGGGCGGACCAGCAATGCCGGGGCGGCATGATCGTCCAGCTGCAAGGCCTCGTGGAGAACAGCACGGCTGCTGCGCCCGGTGGCGAGCTCATAGGTCACCACCTCGATATTGCCCCGGCGCGCCGGATCGTGCGCCCCCGCCGCCACTGAGCCGATGATCAGCCTGCCGCCAGCGATGATCGCGCGCTCGTCCTGGAACCAGCACCAAGCCCCGTCGTCGTTGAAGGTTATGATATCCGCCGCTGCTGCCGCAAGGCCGCAGCAGGCAAGCGCCGCGACTGCCATCGCCAGCATCAGCATCGAGTGTAGCGCACCGCGGGCGACCCTATTTGGGGGGTTGTTCCTTGATCTTGTCTTCCGGCAAGGGTTCGGGCGTCTCGAAAGTGATGGTGGCTTCGGCGGCGAATTTCCGGTACATCCGGAATTCGACCTCGTTGCGCAACAGCAGCTTGCCCTCGCGCATGCGCACGACGGCCCGAAGGGGCAGCCAGTACTTGCGGCCGGCTATCTCGACGTAATCGTAGTCCAGCACGGTGGAAGCTTCCTGGATGGGAAAGTCCGGCGGGATGCCTACGGCTTCCAGCGTGATCCGGGCTACGGCCAGGGTGTCTGCGTCCACGTAAACCAGACCGCGGTAGCCGGGGGTGATTTCGAGCGTCTTCTGATAGCTGATGCGCCAGTGCGAGCGCGGCTGCTCGACAAAGTAGGAGTAGACGTGGGTGCGCCGACCGCGCAAGGTGGCCCAACGTTCCCAGCGGAAGCGGGCCTGGGTCTCGGGCGCGAAAAGCTCGCGCATCAGGCTGCCGAATTCACCGGTCGAGGTGGCGCCTTCCAGCCGGTCGTAACTCACGTTAGCCGGCCGGTTGTTGATCAGAACAACCTTGTAGTCTTCGCGCTGTTCGAAGTAAGTCAGGCGGGCGGTAATTACGTCCTGCTGGGTCCAGAATTCCAGCCCGGTAGGATCCACGTAGCGGCGCGTGACCTGCGTGCAGATGAAGTCCGGCAGTCCGCGCACGTAGTTCATCGCGTACTGGCGAACCTCCTCGATGATGCGCCCCTGCTCGGCAGGGGCCGGCGGGGGCGGCGGGGCCGGCTTGGGCGCGGCGGCCGCGGGGGGAGGCAGATCGCGCGAGCTGTCGCGCAGCGCCTGCAACGCCTCCAGAGTACGGGGCCCGGCCCCGAAGGCGCGCAGTTGTTGGATGACGGAATCCTCCAGCCGCTCGCTCAGAGTGACTTTCTTCAAGTATTCGGCCACCTGCCGATCGGGATGGCGCAGCTGAATGGAGGATCGCACGAAGGAGACCAGCTCCTGCACGCTGATCCGCTGCTGGGCGAGGCACAGCAAAGCAAGCAGCCACAGGAGGCCGGCCACGCACCGCATACTTCCATTGTCGCTCAAGCGCCGCCCAGCGAAACGGGGCGCACTTCAGCGGCGGCGACGGGGCGCGGGAGCCAGTGCTTTTTCGATTGCGGCTAGAGCCACTGGCGCCATCAACCGGTAGCCGGCGGCGTTGGGATGCAGACCGTCGTCGGCCAGATCGGCGCGCAAAAATCCGGCGGAGTCTACCAGTTGCGAGTAGTAATCCACGTATACGAAATTGCGCTGGCGGCAGAAGTTCTGGATCCACTCATTCAGGCGGCGGATAAGTTCGGGAGGCCTCCGGCGCGTCTGTTCGTAAGCAGGATTCTTGTCTTTGTGATAGTCGCTGACCGGGAGCAGGGAGGCGAACAGGGGCTTGATGCCGTGAAATTCGGCCAGATCGGCGATCATGGTGAGGTTGTTCTCGATGGTGGTCAGCTCCACGCCGCGGGCGATGTCGTTAGTGCCGGCCAGCACCAGCACTGCGGCCGGCTTGAGGTCGATGACGTCGGCCTTCATGCGGCCCAGCATTTCGCCTGTGATCTGCCCGCTGATGCCACGGTTGACGAAGTCACGCCCGGGGAAGTACTCGTTGAGCGGCCAGCCATCGGTGATCGAATCGCCCAAAAAGACGACGCGCGGGGCGCCTGGCTGTGGAGGCGGCAGCTTGCGGTTAGCTTCGGCGTAACGGCGTAGATTGTCCCGGTCGGGGTGGCGCAAAGCGAACTCCTTCTGCTCGAGCAAAGCGCGGAAATGGGCGTCCCAGCGTCCCGCCAGCTCATTCAGCTCAGCCATCTGCCTGACCGCCTCCGCCGGCAATGCCTGCGGCTTGGGCAAAATCTGGGCCAGCGAAAGGTACGCCCGCAGGTTGGTTAACAGGCTGTAGGTCAGCGCGCCGTGCTGGGGCGACAGGAACCGAAGGTTCAGGCAAGCCTGCCGCACGTTCTCCTGCAAGGGCGCGCTCGCGCGTCCCAAGTCCGGCACCACGGAAGCCGTGGACTCCATCAGATTGGCCACGCGCTCGCAGGAGGCGAGCACATCCTTGTTGTTCATGAGGCCGGGTTGCTGGGCGGCCAGCGTCCCGGCCCAATACAAGGCCAGCAACCAACCGATCCCGCGTTTCATGAATTTCCTCCGGAAGATTGCCCGCTGTTGCGGCCAGGGGCGTGCTCGGGTCGCAGATCCAGCGTAACCGTGCCTATATAAAAGGGCAAACGGATGCGCACCCTGACCGGCAAGCGAGCCTCGTCGTCCGTCAGCCATACAAGCAGCCTGCCTGAGCGCCGGTAGAGCACGTTGTTGAACAGAAAGGCCTCGTAACGGATGGTCTGGTAAGTCCTGTCCTCGATCCGCAGAGTTTCTCGCACCTGCGCTTCCACCCGCGCAGAGACGCTCTTCTTGCCATCGCTGATGGGCAGATAAACGGCCTCTCCCGGTTCCAATCGCATGGCGCGCAACCGGTACAATCCCCCAATGACGTCGTGCACGCAGCCGGGAATGTCAATTTCTTTGCTGGCCAGCGCGGTATCCCGCGCCAGATCGCGCTCGACGTAGCTCGCCTTCTTGCCGGCGGCGTCAAAGCGGACCAGAATCTCGCGACGTTTTCTTCCTTCCTGGGCTCGCAGCGTGGACTCGACGGCGCACAGGCGGCCATCCAGCAGCGCCCGATATTCGTCGTCCACCCGATACAGGCGCGAGACGATGCCGGCCGATTGGATCCTGAGTCGCACGGCCCAGCCGCCGCCGGTCCCGTTTGAGGACCAGCTCAAGTGCACGTTGCCCGCGTGGACCAGGCGCCAATCCGCGCGGTAATGCAGCTCCTC
>JBMFPL010000319.1:0-4660 GCA_049969115.1 Bryobacteraceae bacterium
GATGTGGCTGCCCGCCGGTCCGCCGAAGATGCCGTACTCGTGTTGGAGGCAGACCAGGTCAACGTTGTTGATGTTGAGGAAGTCCGCTGCGCGTTGGTAAGAGGCGATTTCGTTTTGCTCCAGCTCGAAGCGGACCCGAGGCGGGTAAGGGTATCCCTCCGGTGTATCGTTGACCGGGATGGCGAAGCAGGAGAGCGCGGGGTCAGCCGCGACCAGCGATTCGCAAAGGTCCGTGGTGAAGGTCGCGATCCCGCAACGGCGGGGCAGGTAGTTGCCGATGACGGCCACCCGCCGTACAGGGCTTGTAGAGGAGTTTCCCATCGGTCACACTGTAACCCATTATAAATAGCGGCGAAGCGCCGCCAGGAAACGTTCCTGCCCTTTGCCGCGTCAAACGTAGCGAAGAAGCGGGGAGGAACTGCGGGTCCTGCTCATTCCCGTTGCTCGACGAACGGAGGGGCGACGACGAGGCAGGCGTTCCCGCCTCGCGAGAAGGTCTCCATGCAGGAAAAGGATCTGGAAAAATACCGCGCCATGCTCGAGGCCAGGCAGGCCGAGCTGCTCCAGGTGTTGCGGCGGCGCGACGGCATTGCCGTCGAGAAGGCCGCGGACGCCCTGGACGAAGTGCGCCTCGCGGCTGACCGGGAGCTGATGATTCACACGCTGGACCGCGAGTCCTTGCAGTTGCGGGAAATTCGCGCGGCGCTGGCGCGGATCGAAGACGGAACTTACGGCATTTGCCTGAATTGCGAAGAACCCATTCCGGCCAAGCGGCTCGACGCCATACCCTGGGCCGCTTACTGCGTGCGCTGCCAGGAAGCGATTGACGCGCAACGAGCCGCGGAAAGCGGCGCTGGCGTACTCGAGGCTCTGCTCGAGGAAACCGCGTAAGTTGCCGCCCGGTGTTGCCGCTCGCAGCTTCCCCGTAGCCTTGCCGGCAGGCCGAAACCCTCAGGTCGTTTCTGCTGGAGCCTGCACCTTGGGTAAAGCGGCCATGGCGCGGGCGATTTCTTCTTCGGGGTGGGAGTAATCCACGAGCTTGCCCGCCAGGTAATTGTCGTAAGCTGACAGGTCGAAGTGACCGTGGCCGCTCAGACAGAATAGGATGACGCGCGGCCGTCCCTGCTCGCGCGCTTCCAAGGCTTCGTCAATCGCCGCGCGGATAGCGTGCGCCGACTCCGGTGCGGGCAGAATGCCTTCGGTCCGCGCAAACTGCACGGCGGCCTCGAACACAGTGAGTTGCGGGTAAGCCCGGGCTTCGATGACGCCCTCCGCCACCAGGTGGCTAGCCAGCGGTGACGCTCCGTGATAGCGCAGGCCGCCCGCGTGGATACCCGGCGGGACGAAGTCGTGCCCCAGCGTGTACATCTTGAGCAGCGGGGTTAGCTTAGAAGTGTCGCCGAAGTCGTAAGCGAACAGGCCGCGTGTCAGGCTAGGGCAGGCGGATGGTTCCACCGCCATCAGCCGGACTCGCGAGCGGCCGGCGAGCTTGTCCGGAACCCACGGCAGCGCGATCCCGCCGAAGTTGCTTCCCCCGCCGAAGCAGCCGATGACCACGTCGGGTTCCTCGCCCGCTAGCGCCATTTGTTGCCGCGCTTCGATCCCGATTACGGTCTGGTGCAGCAGCACGTGGTTGAGCACGCTTCCCAGCGAGTAATTGGTGTCCGGGTGGGTGGCTGCGTCCTCGACTGCCTCGCTGATGGCGATGCCAAGGCTGCCCGGCGAATCCGGATTGACTCGAAGCACGGAGCGACCGGCGTTGGTGCGGTCGCTGGGGCTGGGGAAGACCTCGGCGCCCCAAGTCTGCATGATCATCCGCCGGTAGGGTTTTTGATCGTAGCTGACGCGCACCATGTAAACGGTGCAATCCATGCCGAACATGCGGCAAGCCAGCGCCAGGGCGCTGCCCCACTGGCCTGCGCCAGTCTCCGTCGCCAGCCGCCGGATGCCCTCGCGCTTGTTGTAGTAGGCCTGCGCCACGGCAGTGTTCGGCTTGTGGCTGCCCGCCGGGCTGACGCCCTCGTACTTGTAGTAGATGTGGGCGGGCGTATTCAGCACGCGCTCCAGCCTGTGCGCGCGGTAAAGTGGCGTGGGCCGCCAGAGCCGGTAGATGTCCAGCACCTCACCCGGGATGTCAATCTCCGGCTTGGGCGAGAATTCCTGCTCGATGAGCCCGCGCGGGAAGATAGGTTCCAGATCCGCGGGCTGAAGCGGCGCTCCGGTGGCCGGGTTCAACGGGGGTGCCATGGGTTTGTTCAAGTACGGCAGGACATTGATCCAGGCCGAAGGAATCTGTTCTTCCGGTAGTAGGAACTTGGTTAACTGGGGCACTGCCAATACTCCTGAGGTCGGATAAATTGCTCATTGTAGAACACAGCTGTGCGCCGCTGCTCGGCGCGTCAGCGCGGCTTGCGGCGCAAGCGAACCAGCGAGCCGAGCGACAGGGAGAGGCTGACGGCCCCGAGGCCGCTCACCGCGCCCCGCAGGTAGCCGCTGCTCCACACTGGCAGCCAGGTGGCGAACCGGTTGCGCTCCCACCGTTCCATCCATGGGTACAACAACAAGACCAGGCTGGCCACGAAGGGTACAGCAGAGCGGGCTAGCCCAGCGAGCAAGCGGGTCACCGATACAAAGCGGGGCACGCGAGCGGGCGTCTCCACAGGGACAGGATCGGGCGGCTGGCTCACAAGAAGGCTCCTCGCGAAAGACAAGCGTACTCTCGCCGGCGTAACTCGATCCGGGCCAGCAGGTGCTCAGGACAAACTTCTCGCACCGGGCGGTAGCTGAGGCGATGATGGATGGTCGGTCCCCACGCGGCAAGGGCGGCAAGGTGTTCCGGCGAAGGGTAACCCTTGTGCCTTGCCAACCCGTAGGCGGGATAAACGCGATCCCACTCGCGCATGGACGCGTCGCGGGCGACCTTGGCGAGAATCGAGGCCGCCGCCACTGCCTCGCAGGTCTCGTCGGCCCTGGGCAGGGAAGTTTGCGGGAGGGCGAGGTCTACGGTCACGGCATCCAGGATGGCGTGGTCCGGCGGGCAAGCGAGCAACTCGAGGGCGCGCCGGATGGCCAGCCGTGAGGCCTGGAGGATGTTGACGGCGTCAATGACCAGGACGTCCACGCAGGCCACCGCCCATGCCAGAGCTCTGGCGCGGATCTCGGCCGCCAGCCGCTCGCGCTCCAGCGCCGTCAATTGCTTGCTGTCGCGCAGGCCGGGGATGGGCCGGTCATGGTTCAGGATGACGGCGGCGGCGTACACGGGCCCGAACAGGGAGCCGCGCCCGGCCTCGTCAGCCCCGGCCACGCGCACGCATCCGCGGGCGTGCAGCTCGCGCTCGATGCTGCTCCGGCAATGGCCTCGCCTTCGGATGCCCAACTTACTCGCGCTCTTTCAGCCGGGCTGCCTTGCCTTTCAGGCCCCTCAAATAATAGAGCTTGGCGCGACGCGTCCTGCCCCGCCGCACCACCTCGATGCGGTCAATCACCGGAGCGTTGAGCGGGAAGATGCGTTCCACCCCATGGCCGAAGCTGATTTTGCGCACCGTGATAGTCTCGCCCATGCCCCGATTCTTACGGGCGATGACAGTGCCCTCGAACGGCTGGATGCGTTCCTTGTCGCCCTCCTTGATTTTCACGTGCACGCGCACGGTGTCGCCGGGGCGGATGTCGGGCAGATCCGTGCGTTTGTGCGAGTTCATGAATTTTTCCAGTAACGCGTTCGTCATAACTTCCCTTCCAACTTCGCAGAATGGCCGCCCGCGCCGGCCGGCTCGGCGACCGGCGGGCGTCGCTGCAACAGATCAGGCCGCAGCCTCAGGGTCTTCTCCCACGCGGCCTGGCGGCGCCAGCGACGGATCTCGGCATGGTTGCCGCTGAGTAGCACTTCCGGGACGCGCCAGCCCCGGAATTCCGCCGGGCGTGTGTACTGCGGATAATCCAGAATAGCGAGTTCATCGCCCTCGGCGCTGAAGGACTCGCTGCGGGCGGAGGCCTCGTTGCCCAGCACGCCGGGCAGCAGGCGCGCGATGACGTCGATCAGCACGGCAGCAGCCAGCTCGCCCCCGCTCAGCACGTAATCTCCGATCGAGACCTCTTCATCGGCCAGGTGCTGGGCCACGCGCTCGTCCACGCCCTCGTAACGGCCGCAGATCAGAAAGAGCTCGTCGTAGCCGGCCAGCTCGCGCGCCATCTTCTGGTTGAACAGCCGGCCCTGGGCGGACAGCAGAATCACCCGCCGCCCGGGGTGACGCTCGGGCCAGATGCTTTCCACCGCTTCGAAGATCGGCTCGGGCTTGAGAACCATCCCTTCGCCGCCGCCGAAAGGGCGATCGTCCACGGTGCGGTGCCGGTCGTGGGCGAAGTCGCGGAGGTTGTGCACGCGGACCTCGAGCAGGCCGCTTTTGCGGGCGCGGGCCAGCACGCCGTAATCCAGCGGCCCGCGGAAAAAGTCCGGAAAGATGGTCAGCACATGGAAGATCATGGCCGGTTCAGATCTTCGAGGCCCTCGGGCAACTCGACCACGATCCGTCCCTGCTCCGGCTCGATTTTTACGCAAATCGAGCGCGCGAGGGGCACGAGCACCGGCTCCTGCTGCCCTTCCCGCCTCACCTCCAGCAACGGCGTCGCACCCGTCTCGAGCAGGTCCGAAACCACCCCGAGC
>JBMFPL010000320.1:0-4658 GCA_049969115.1 Bryobacteraceae bacterium
ATAACGGCTGGATCCGGTCCGTGCGCCGCGCGGGTGACGACTGGCTGGTGAGCGTCGACGGGGCCGATCCACGGCCGCCAGGATCCAACGACGCGACTATCGTGAAGGTGCGTGCGGGCAAATCGGCTTTCTCGTTCGCGCCCGCCGACGCGGAAAAAGGCCCCATGTACCTGCCCGATTTCAATGCCTGGATCGCGCTGGCCGGGGACCGAACTCCGCTTTCGCCCGCGCCGATCGAGAAAGGCAAGCGCATCCGCGAGCGGATCCTGGGCGAAGACGAGCAAAGCTACGAGCGCGCCTCGCGCGAGATCCCACCGCTCGATCCGGTAGGGCGCAGCGGCGGCCCGCTCATGCTGGTGTTGGCGGCGGACGCGAGCTGGCAGAAGTTCGGGCTGCAATGGGGCGGCCACGCTCTCATCAGCAAGCGCGGCACGAAGGCCAAAAGCAACGAGCTGCGGCGGCTGACGTGGCCCGAAGACACAATTTCATGGCGGCTGGGGACGGGCGAGCGGCCCTCGTTCCGCGAGGCGGCGGGGGATTCCACGCTGGCCCAACTGGAAGACCGCCTGCCCATCGGGCGGGCGCGCTGGAAAGAAGGCGAGATCGAATACTACGAAGAAGCCTTCGCCACACTTCTTTGCGGCCCGCTTTCGCCGGAGGATCCCGCGCGGAGCGAACGGACGCCCGCCGTGCTGATGCTGCGCCTGCGCGCCCGCCATCCAGGGCAGCTCGCGCGGGAGGCCCACGCCTGGCTGGCCATGCGCCCTTCCGAACCTCTCGAGTTCCGCGACGGCTTCCTCACCGCTTCCGGAGGGCGCGACGTGCGCGCCCACGTCCGCTTGCCCGCAGGCGCCGAAGCGCGCATCGAAACTTGCCGGGATGGGGGCAAAAACGTCCCCGCCCTTCACGTGCGGGCGAGGGTCGGCGGCGGGGCCGAAACCGTCCTGGAGCTGGCGATCCCTTTCATCCCCGGCTTGTCAGAGACCGAAAAGACGCAGCTCGCCCGCATGGATTACCCCACCGAGCGCGAACGGATCGTTTCCTACTGGCGACGGGTGACCGAGAGCGCGGTTCCTTTCCGCGTGCCCGAAGCCCGGTTCAACAGCTTTGCCGAAGGCCTGCTGGCGCGCATCCGCCTTTCTGTCACCAAGGATCCCAGGAGCGGCCTCTATATGGTGCCCGCCGCCAGTTACCGCTACCAGGGCCACGCCAACGAAGCGGCTTTCCAGTGCCATTTGCTCGACGTACTCGGCCATCATGACCTTGCCGCGAGATACTTGCATACCCATGTTGCGCTCCAGGGATCCAAACCTTTCGCCGGCAGTTACCTCGGCGATCAGAAGGCCGTCTATCACGGCCTGCGCGTGGACGACGAGTACGATTACTCGACGGGCGCGCCGCCTTATAACTTGAATCACGGGACCGTGCTATGGGTCCTGGCTGAACATTACTTCTATACCAGGGACCGCGCGTGGCTGGAAAGCGTCGCTGCGAGCACGAAGCGGGCCGCGGACTGGATCGTCGAGCAGCGGCAGCTCACCAAGAAGTTACTTCCCTCGGGCGAGCGCTGCCCGGAGTACGGCCTGCTGCCAGCCGGCCACCTGGAGGATAACGACGACTGGGGGCACTGGTTCGCGGTCAACGCCTACGCCAGTGCCGGCCTCACCGCGCTTGCCCACGCGCTCAGGGACGCGGGCGATGCGGACGGCGCCCGCTACGAGCGCGAGGCGCTGGCCTATCGCGAGGATCTGCGCGCGGCGGTGCTTCGCGCCATCGAGGACGCGCCTGTCGTTCGCTTGCGCGACAACACGTGGGTGCCCTGGGCGCCACCCCGGCCCCACCAGCGCATCCGGATGTTCGGCCCCCTGCGCACGGGCTATTACTCGCGCTACGGCGTCGAGGAAATGCCCACCTTCCGGCTCTCCGCCACCCGCGAACTGCTTTACGGCGCACTCATCCTGTTCGAGACCGGGATCTTCGACCCGCGCGAGCGACTGGCCGACTGGGTGCTGGACGACTGGGAGGACAACGCCACCATGTCCGAGCCGCTGGGCCTGCAGGTGCACGGCTGGGTGGATGAACAGCACTGGTTCAGCCGCGGCGGCATGGTTTTCCAGCCCAATTTGCAGAATCCCATCCGCACTTACTTGCGCCGCGGCGAGATCAAGGCGGCCATCCGCAGTCTTTATAACAATTTCGTCTCGTGTTACTACCCCTCGGTCAATGTGTTCACCGAGGAGTACCGGCGTTGGGTCCATCCCAGCGGGCCTTTCTTCAAGGTGGCCGACGAAGCGAAGTTTGTCGACCGGCTACGTGACCTGCTCGTGACCGAGCTGGAGGGCGATCTCCTGCTGGCGGCCGGCGTGCCCGAGCGGTGGCTGCAAGCAGGCCGCGAGATCGTCGTGAACCGCGCGCCGACTTACTTCGGGCCGGTCAGCTACCGGTTCTGCTCGGAGAAGGATCGGGTTACGGTCCAAGTGACGCTGCCGGGCCGCACCCCCTATCGTGATGCCTGGCTTTACGCCAGGCTTCCGCAAGGCGCGCCGCTTGGCAAGGTCACGGTGAACGGAAAGCTCTGGAAAGATGTGGACCGGCAGGCCCGCCGCATCCGCCTGCCCCGGGCGGCCGGGCAGCCGATCCGGGTTGTCATTCACAGGTAACCGGCGCGGCCGGTTCAGCGCACGAACTCCACCTGAACCCGGCGCGGGATGAGGCCCGCCTCCCACCCCAGATCGAGCAGCAGTTGCGCGGCCCGCGCCACGGTGTCGCCCGCTTCCAGGGTGTATTCGTTCACGTACATGCCGACGAACTTTTCCGCCAGCGCTGCGTCCATGTCGCGCGCGAACTGCATGGCGTAGTTGAGCGCCTCCTCGTGGTGCTCGAAGGCGTAGCGGATGCTCTCCCGCAGCAAGCGGCAGCATTCGGCCTGGATGGGAGCGGGCAGCGTGCGCAGCAGCGCAGTGGCGCCCAGAGGCAGAGGCAGCCCGTGGCGTTGCTTCCACCATGCACCCAGGTCCACGATGCGGAAAAAGCCCCCGCGCGCGTACGTCAGTTGCCCCTCGTGAATGAGCAGGGCGGCGTCGGCCGAGCGCTCGCTCACCGTCTCCAGCACGTGATCGAAGGGGGTCACCACCGGCTCGAAATCCGGCTCCATCAGCTTGAGCACGAGATAAGCGGTGGTCAGCAGGCCGGGCACCGCGATGCGTTTACCCCGGAGATCCTCGGGGTCGAGGGGCGAGGCAGCCACCACCAGCGGCCCGTAGCCGTCGCCCACGCTGGAGCCGCTGGCCATCAGCACATAACGATCGCAGACGTAGGGCCAGGCGTGGTACGAGATGGCGGTCATCTCGTAGCTGCCTTCGCGCGCCCGCGCGTTCAGGGTTTCGATGTCGGCCAGCACGTGGGTCAAGGTGACCAGCGAGGAGCGCACCTTGCGCGTGGCCAGCCCGTAGAACATGTAGGCGTCATCGGAGTCCTGGCTGTGCGCGCATGTCAGCGAGATCAGAGGGGGCGCCGCCATCAGCGATCTGATCCCATCAATATAGCAGGCGGCGAGGCAGTTGGGCTTGCGGACGCGATGGCGAGCGCGCTGCCACGCGCGGGACTTCAGGCGCGATTGAGCTCCTCGGCCAGGCGCAACAAAGCCTGCTCGAAGCGCGCGACCTCGCGCTCCAGCTCCGGCGCCGCGCAGCGCGCATCCTCGAGCTGTTGGTTGCGCGCCAGCATTTCCAGCTTGCGCGCGGCCTCGAATGCGCGCCCGGCGCCCAGGTTGCCCACGCAGCCTTTCAGGGTATGGGCGGCGCGGGCCAGGGCTGGGGCGTCGCCGGCCTCCATGGCGGAGCGGATCTCGCCCAGGAGCTGCGCGCGCTGCTCGCAGAACATCTGCGCCAGCTCGAGCAGGAACCCGGCGTCGTCGCCGATTCGCTCGAGCAGCGCTTCCCGATCCAGGATTTCAGCGAACGGCTCGACTTCCACGTTTGCCCCGCCTTTCTCATCGGCCGCCCGCGCCCGTCCTTGAAGGTGGCCGGCTCAGGGTTTGCGTTCTAGAAGAAAACGCACCTGCTCGAGAACGCTCTTCAACTGGCGGATCTCGTTCTCGATCCGGATCACCTTCCAGATCACGATCGCCATGATGGCGTAAAAGACCACCGCCTGGATCGCAGTCATCAGGAAACCGATCAGCTCACTCGGCGCCATCGTTGACATGCTCCGCAGAAAGAAGTCAGCGGGCGCCCTGCCGGCGCCCTTACCGGGGCATTATCGCCGAAACGCGCGCCCGGTGAGCGCCACCGGACTGTCCGGCTCAAGCGATGGCCAGATGCAGTGCCACGATCCCGCCGCTCATGGTTTCGTAAGTCACCTGAGCGAAGCCCGCCTCTCGCATCCAGCCGGCCAGCTCGTGAGCTTCGGGGAAGCTGCGGACCGATTCGGGCAAGTAGCGGTAGGCCTCCTGGTCACCCGAAATCCAGCTTCCGGCGCGCGGCAGCACGTGCCGTGAATACCAGTCGTAAAGCGCCAGCAACCATCGGCCGCGGGGATGGGAGAACTCCAGGATGGCCACAGCCCCACCCGCACGCAACACCCGCCGCATCTCCGCCAGACCTGCGCGGCGGTCGGCCAGATTGCGGAACCCGAACGCCACCGTGATCAGATCGAAC
>JBMFPL010000321.1:0-4658 GCA_049969115.1 Bryobacteraceae bacterium
TGGGCGTCGGGCGAATGGAATTCGCAGGTGGTGCCGTAGCTGAGCAGGCGGACCTTGCTGCGGCGGAAACGCTCCCGCACGCGCGCGCGTTCCTCAGGCCCTAGCGACGGCTCGACCCCGTGCTTGTGGCCCGTGCGCAGCTCGACAGCTTCGAAGCCGATTTCTTGCAGCTTCGGGATGATGGTTTCCAGGTCCCAGTCTTTCAGGACGTTGTAAGTGACTGCTCCCAGCCGCATGGGCATCCTCGCTCGGCGATGAATGCCCATTGTAGCCGAAAGCAGCCTGCGGCTCAGCGCCGGGCGCGCTGGAGATGCCGGTCGGCGAAAGCCAGGAACTGTTCCCAATCGTAGGGCGTGATGTCATGCTTGCCCGCGCGAATGTGGTAGCCGAGCGTGTCCATGACGGGCTTTCCCACAGGGGGCATCTCGGTGAGCTCGGGCGCCGGCCGCCCCAGCAGCCGGTAAACCGGCGCGGCATTCGCGAGGGCGAGGAACTCACCGCGCGGGTCCGCCCAGCGGTCCTCCTGGGCGCTGGCCACGTAAACCGGGCGCGGCGCAATCAGCGCGATGAGCATGTGCGCGTCCACCGGCAGCTCGTCCTCGCGGTGATCGAACTGGCGGAAGTTACGGCAGAACCAGTGGGGGAAGCGCGCGTTGACGTGGTGAATCTGCTCGCCGAAGCGGCGTCGCGTGATGGCCGCACCACCCTCGCCCGAATCGTTGGAAATGGCCATGGCGAAGCGGGTGTCCTGAGCGGCGGCCCACAGAGCGGTCTTGCCCAGGCGCGAATGGCCGATGACGATCACGCGGCGCGCGTCCACTTCGCGGTCGGTCTCCAGGTAATCGAGTGCGCGGCTCAAGCCCCAGGCCCAGGCGCCGATGGCGCCCCACTCATCGGGCGCCGGCTCGGTCTGCCCGGGACGGAAAAACAAGGGCCTCACTCCGTAGCGAATACCCCCGTCGAAGTCCGGCTCGATGTCGCCGTAGTAAGCGGTGGCCAGGCCGTAGCCCCGCTCGAGGATCATCTCCACCAGCCAGCGGGAAGCGGCCGAGCCGCGCGTGTTTGCCAGCGCGGTCTGCTTGCGCCACGCCTGTTGCTTGGGGTCCCGGACCCAGATATCGGCCAGGCGGATGCCGGGATCGGGGTGGACCGCGTGATTGCCGGAAAAATTCAGGCCGACAAAGACAGGCACGGGCCGGGGAGCCTTGGCCGGCAGGTAAACCAGCAGATGCATGCGCGGGCCCGAGGCGTCGTGCGAGAACGGGATGACCAGTTGTTTGCGAATGGCGCGCCCGCCCAGTGCGGCGCGGTCGACCTCGAGCTGCTCGGCACGCAGTTTGACTTTGGGCGCGGGCCAGCGGCCGTGCATCCAGGTTTCGAACAGACGCAGGATTTCGGGGCGGCGCCGGTCGAACCATTCCCGCGCGGTTTTCACCGGGCGGCCGTCGCTGAAGCGGAGCGGGTCGGGCAGAACATATCTTGGAACTTTTGTTTCATCGTAGTTGACGTCTGCGGGCTGGCCCCACACCGGCAGCAAGGCCAGGGGCACCAATGCGCCCGCCATCCAAAACCGCACGGGGCGCATGAGAACTCTCCTGCGCTTACAGGATACCGTACAGGGTGATTCTGCCGCGGGCTTGCCGCCCGCGCTGCCTGCCAGCCGACTCGGCGAAAATGCACTCAGCCCGCACGCCCGCCGCCCGCGCGATTCAGCACCAGGACAGGGGACTGGGCGGCCGCCTGCGGCCCGCGTCGCGGCTGCGCGGGATGGGCGAAGCCCAGTTGCGTCAGATTGCCACTGCGCAACCCGTAAAGGGCCAGCTCGTAGCGGTCCTTGACGCCCAGCTTGCGGTAAAGCTTGGAGAGATAGACCTTGATGGTGCCTTCGGAAATCCCCAGGGTGTAAGCGATTTCCTTGTTTTTGTATCCCTGCGCGAGCAAGTTGACCAGTTGCGCCTCGCGGCGGCTCAGCGGCACAACTTCCGTCTCCTCCAGCCGTGCGCCCAGCGCTTCCTCGAACCAATACTCGCCCGCGGCCACCCTTTGCAGGCACTTGATCATGACGTCAGGGCTGAGCGCCTTGCGCAGGATGCCGTGCACGCCCAGGCGGATGGTCTGGTAGGCAAGCTCTAAGGGGATGGCCCTGACCCACAGAATAATGCGCACTTCGGGGGCGCGGCGGCGCACTTCGCCGAGCGTCTCCAGAGTGATCTCCTCGTTCAGGTCAATCAGCGCCAGTTCCGGCCTGGCCGAAGCCAGCGTTTCGGCCAGCAGAGCCGAGGCGTAACAGACCCCGACGAGGTCGAAATCCGCGACCGTGGACATGATGGCCGCGAAGCCTTTGGCCAGCACGGGCTGGTCGGTGTAAAGCAGGACGCGCGTCATTGCTCCTCTTGCCGCCTGTTCGGCACTTTTCTTCGTGCTCTAGCTACGCAGCCGCCGATGGCCGCATGATAGCAGAAATCCCCTTCCGATGCCAGAGAAATTTTCGTGGATGCGGGTAAAAAAACTTCCCCCGTTTGCTGGGAAAATAACCTAGTACCTCAACCCAGACTAGCCCCAGTTATGGTACCCAACCGCCCGTCACGGCAACGTAGTACTGCGGGTTCGATAACCCCGATCGTGGGTGGCGCCCCCCGGTCGGCGCCAACTTCGCCCTTTGTGTTCAGTGGAATTAGGCGGCGGCATCCACCAGCCCCAGCCGGCGATACCCTCCCCATTTGACCCGCCAGTTAATCGCGATCTGGAGCCCCCAGGACTTTCGGTTCACAACCCCGGTTAGGTTACTGGGGCGTCTTTCTTCGGGATTGGCCCCACCTGATTAAGGCCCTACCCTGAATCGTGTACGCCGCGCCGATGAGAAAACTCATCGTCAACTCGCTGACCACGCCCGGAATCGAACGCAGAGGCCACCCCCGGCTCGCCCTTGAGCTCGCCTGCCACCTGCACTCGCCGGCGAACAAGTCCTGGAAGGCCTCCGGTCGCACGGTGAATATCAGCCGGAGTGGCGTATTGCTCAAGCTCCAGGCGCCCGTGAGCGCCCACCTGGTTCCTGCCCTGGGCAGCCCCCTCAGGGTGGATATCGAGCTGCCCACCAAGCGGCTGTTGCGGTGCCACGGGCGGCTGGTGCGGATGGTGGACTCCGCAACCGACGGTCCTGTCCTGGCCATGGCCATCCAGCGCATGGAATTCCGCGAAAGCCCGCGCAAACCGGTGGTGGTAGCCGGCAACGCCCGCTGGAAGCAGGTCAAGGAGTTGTTGATGTGAGAGGTTCCCGGGGGCAAGCCTGTGCGCAAGCGCGACATCAGCGTGGCCCTGCGGTGGTTCCCGTCGCTGACGGACGCGATGTTCCTTCTGCCGCTGGTCTTGCTGTACCTGCGGCTGGAGGGGGCAAGGACCATGCTGGGCGATGGCGACATCGGCTGGCACCTGCGGACGGGTGAATGGATCCTGGCTAACGGTCGCGTTCCCGACCGCGATATTTTCTCCTTCACCAAGCCGGGCGAGCCATGGTACGCCCGGGAGTGGCTCTGGGACGTGGCCTTCGGCTGGCTGCACCTGCACTGGGGCATGGCGGCGGTGGTGCTGGCCAGCAGCCTGGTGCTAGCGCTGACCTTCGCGCTGCTGTTCCGTCTGGTGCGGCGCGCCTGCGATCACGAATTCATCGCCGTGGCGGTGACGCTGGTGGCCTGCGGCGCTTCCGCCCTGCACTGGTTGGCGCGGCCCCATCTGTTCACGTGGCTGTTTCTGGTTATTTTCCTTTCCATCCTCGAACGCGTGCGGGAGGGTAGGACGCGGCTGCTGGTATGGTTGCCCGTGCTGACCGTGCCCTGGACGAACTTGCACGGGGGCTTCATTGCCGGCATCGCGGTGACCCTGGCCTGGGCGGCAGGCGAAGGCGCCCACTGGCTCGTGGAGGCAGATCCCGCGCGCCGCCGGCAAGCCGTCCGGCGGGCAGCACCCTATCTAGCCGCGGCGCTCGCATCTCTGGCGGCCAGCTTGGTCAACCCGTACGGCTACAAGCTGCATGCCCACATCTGGCGCTACCTGCGTGATCCCTTCCTGTACCGGCACATCAGCGAGTATTTGCCGGCGAACTTCCAGCGCCCCGACGCCATTTACTTCGAGCTGCTGTTGCTGGCAGGGGCCTTGGCGAGCTGGCGGAGCTTGCGGCGACGCGAATTCACTTTCGTGTTCCTGTATTTGGCGTCGGCGAAGGCAGCGCTATTTTCGGCCCGCAATATCCCGGTGTTCGCGCTCGTGGTCGCCCCTGGCGTCGCAGTGGCGCTGCACGAGGCCACCCAGGCTCTGGCCGCTGCTCCCGTTCGCAACTGGCTGCGCCGGTACGCCGCTGGATGGCTGAACTCGGCGGCCGAGTTCGCCAGGCTGGATCGGGCGCCGCGCTGGCACGCGGCCAGCGTACTCGCGGCCGCCCTGCTGGCGGCGGCCACCGACCTAGCGGTGCAGGAAGCGCGCAAAACCGGGGACGGGCAGGCGTGTGAGCAAGCGGTGCACATGGTACAGGCGCGGCTGCAGGCCGAAGGCAGGATCACCTTCGCCTTTGATGCCGCCCTGCGTGCGCGTATGGTCAACGCACTGCGCAACCATGCGGCTTTTGCCGAGGATGACATCGCCGCGGCCATCAGCGCGGCACTGGG
>JBMFPL010000322.1:0-4650 GCA_049969115.1 Bryobacteraceae bacterium
CTGCCAGGCGCTGGTGCGCTTCATCCGCCGTTACAACCCGGGCGCGCCGGTGCACGCGGCCAGGCTGCGGCCGGAGGCCTGGGTGGAGGCCGCGAGCGGCCAGCGTCATCCGGCTGACCAACCGCCCTTTGCCCGCCCCGCCGCCTTCTGCGGCGTGGGGCAGCCTGCGACCTTCCGACGCACGCTGGGGGCCCTCGGCCTGCGTCCCGTACTGTTTCGCCGGTTCGCCGATCACCACCGCTACAGCGCGGCGGAGTTGCGCGCCCTGGCGAGCGAGGCGACCGCCGCAGGCGCTGACGCGCTAGTCACGACCCAAAAGGACTTGGTCAACCTGCCCGGTGACTGGCAGGAACACCTGGCAGCCCTACCGCTTTTCTGGCTCGAGATCGGGCTCGTGGTCGAGGGCGCCGAGGAGTTACTCGGTCTCATCCTGGCGCGATGCGGGCGCCGCTGAGCTTGCTCATTCGGGCGGAAGCGTCACCTCCTTCGCCTTGCGCCAGAGCCGCTCGAGATCGTAGTAGGCGCGCGCGGCTTCCGAGAAGATGTGCACCAGGAACTCGCCGTAATCCACCAGCACCCATTCGGCGTGCTCGTAGCCCTCGATGCCCAGCGGCTTGCGGCCGCGCTGGGCCAGGCGCCGCTCCACCTCGTCCGCGATCGCCTGGATCTGGCGCGGGTTCGACCCGGAGCAGATCACGAAATAGTCGGTGAAGGAAGCCAACCCTTGCAGATCGAGGATGCGCAGATTAAGGGCCTTCTTGTCCTCCGCCGCACGCGCGGCGATGACCCACGGCGGGGGCGAGGGGGGCTGGGTTGTCGTAGCGTTCTTGCCTTTGCGACGGTTCGGCGCCGGCAAACAGCTCCTCAGGGCTATCGTACTACAATCGGGTTTGATGCTTCGCGCGATGCTGACGGCGCTGGCCTTCGGGGTCTGTCTGGCCCAGGCGCCGGACCCGCTCCAGGCGGTGCGGCCCTTGCCCGCCGATCGCAGCGCGGAGGAACTGGTTGCCGCCGGGGCCTTGCCGCGCAGCCTTTTGGGCAGGCAGGAGGAAACCCAAGCCGACAAGGCCGACCAGGCCATCCTGCGCCGCACGCTTTACGGCGCGCTGGCCATCGAGGAGCTCACCGAGGAGCAGGGGCGGGAAATGGTCGCGGCGGCCGAGCGGCGCCTGGCCCGCCGGCAGGCGCAACTGGAAGAAGCCAAGAGGCTGGTAGAGGAAGGCGCTCTGCCGCGCATCGCCCTGACGCCGCTGCTCGAAGAGCTGGACCGGGCGCGGCGCGAGCTGGCGCTGGCCGAAAGCCGGGCGCGCCTGCTCGCCGAGCTGGCGGCGATCGCGAAAACCGAAGCCGCCGAGATCCTACCCCAAGAGCCGCCGGTTTTCGAGCCTAAGCCGCTGGTGGAGCGCTACGACGGGCGCCCGACCTTCCATGCCGGCCTGCTGCGCCTGCTGACCACGGATTTCGAGCTCCAGTTCGGCCGCTCGCTCCCGGTGAGTGCGAACGGCGCCACCGCGCTGCATCGAGCCCTGGGCCTGGATCACCGCGGCCGCCTGGACGTGGCTGTCCACCCCGACAGCCCTGAGGGCGTGTGGCTCCGCGAGCGCCTGCGGGAGCTAGGAATCCCCTATTACGCCTTCCGTGGCGCGTTGAGGGGCCGTTCCACGGGGGCGCACATCCATATCGGCCCGCCGAGCGAGCCGTTGCGCGCCGGGGGTGGCTGAAGCGTATCACGATCATGCCCGCCACCGGCCTTCGCCTGCTGATCCCCGAGGAGAAAATCCTCGCGCGCGTGCGCGAGATGGGGGCGGAAATCACGCGCGATTACCCGGAGGGGCCGATTTACCTGGTTGGCATCCTGAAGGGAGCATGTATTTTCCTGGCCGACCTGGCTCGCGCCATCCAGCGCCCGGTGCGGATTGATTTCATCGGCATATCCAGCTACGGGCGGGGCAAGAGCACTTCGGGCGAGGTCAAGCTGACCAAGGACTTGGATTGCTCGATCGAAGGCGCGGACGTACTGATCGTGGAGGATATCATCGACAGCGGCGTCACCATCAACTACCTGGTGCAGGTGCTGGCGCAACGCAAGCCGCGCTCACTGCGCGTGGTGGCGCTGCTGGACAAGCCCAGCCGGCGCATCCGCCCGGTAGACCTGGCCTACGTGGGCTTCCAGATCCCCGATCATTTCGTGGTGGGCTACGGCCTCGACTACGCCGAGGAGTACCGGAACCTGCGCGACGTCTGCGTGCTGGAAGAGGGCGGGTGAGCCTCAGCCGGTCGGCGGCAAATCGCGCGCGCTGGCCGAGTCCTGGAAGCCCACGCGGCGGTGGGAGCCGTCGCAGAAAGGCTTGTTCTCCGAGTGGCCGCAGCGACACAGCGAGACCCTCTCCCGCCCGCCCAGTCCGTAGGCCTTGCCCTCCTGGTCCACCAGTTCGAAGTCTCCTTCCACGCGGAGAGGACCGTTGCTGACGACGGTGATTCTCGTGCCCGCCACGGCAGCGATCATAGCATGCGAGGGGCGGCAAATATAATGGGTGCGATGCCCGGGGCCTTGCTGCCGGCGATGCTGCTGTTCGCCGTCGCGGGCGCCTGCGCGGGCCAGGATGCGGCCGGCGACCCGCTGCCCGAGCGCATCCGCGACCGGATGGGCCAGATGCTGCATCGCATGCCCGACTACACTTGCGTGGAGACGATCGAGCGCTGGCGGCAGGGCTACCCTTGCCCGGAATGCCGCTGGTGGGAGCGGCTGCGACTGGAAGTCGCGGTGATCGGGGGTAAGGAACGCTTTGCTTGGCCGGGCGCGCCGGAGTTCGAAAACCGAGACATTGAGCAGATCGTGCCGCCCGGCGCCATCGGCACCGGCGATTTCTGGGGATTCGCCACGGCCATCTTCCGCGGATCGGCGGCCTCCTTCCGCGGGCCGTCAGCACTTACCAAGTGCGTGACGGGCTGCACAGCGCGCGGGTGGGTTATCACGGCAGCTTCTGGGTGGACCGCGAGAGTCTGGATCTGCTGCGGCTGGACGTCGAAGCCGAGGGATTGCCGGAGACGCCGCTGGAAGTCACCGTCGTACGCACCGCCATCCGCTACGCGCGCACCGGCATTCAGGATACGCTGTTTGTTCTGCCCGTGAGCTCGGAGTTGACCATCGGGACGGGCCAAGGGCGGAGCAGCCAGAACCGCACTTCGTTCAGCGCGTGCCGCCAGTACGTGGCGCACAGCGAAGTCCGGTTTGAGGAGGGCGAAAAGTCGGCCGGGCAGAGCGAAGCGCCCAGGCAGCGCCATCGCCTTCCCCCGGACCTCAACCTGGAGATCGCGCTGGCCAGGCCCCTGGAGCCGGCAACGGCCGCAGCGGGGGATCCGCTGGAGGGGATTCTGGCGCGCGACGCCAGGCGCCACGGCGCGGTAGTTGCGCCGAAGGGCGCCCGCCTGCTGGGGAGGCTGCGGAGCGTGCGGCAGCATCTGGCGCCGCGTTCTATGGGCGTGATCGTGCTCGAGTTTAACCGCCTGGAAGCGCCGGGCATGGAGGCCGAGTTCCGCGCGCGGCTGGAGCTGCTCGGAGGCATCGTGGCCGGTGCTCGCCGCCAGGCGGACGTCGTGCCGGTCAGCTCTGCGGGGGAGAGCGCGATTTTCTTCAACGGACGGCTGCTGAGGCTGCCGCGGGGATTTCGCATGCTTTGGCGAACGTTGCCTTGAGGTGGAGAAAGTGATCCTGGACCTTACGCAGCAAGATCGAGATCTGTTCGAGCAGACGCTGTATTTTGCCGCCGCTCGGGTGCGGCGATGGATCGAATGCTATCCTGGCTTCTACCCCATGTACACCCACCAAGGCCGTTGGAAGCACGACCTGCCTGCGTGGACGCACTGGTGCGACGGCTTCCTGCCCGGCATGATGTGGATCTTTCACCGCCGTGCGGCGCCGGGCAGCGAAGAGGCCGCTTTCTGGCGCGAGCAGGCCATCGGTTACACGCGGCCGCTGGAGCCGCGCCAGCACGACCGCGAAGTCCACGATCTCGGCTTCATCTTCATGTCCAGCTACCACCGCTGGCATCAGTTGGAGCCGGATCCCGCACTGGAGGCGGTGATTGTCCAGGCCGGGCGCACCATGGCTCTGCGCTTCCGCGAAAAGGGTCGCTACCTGCGCTCCTTCGTGGCCGAGAATTCGCTTTTCATTGACATCATGATGAACGTGGGCATCGTCTTCTATGCCGCCGAGCGGACCGGGGACGAGCGCCTGCGCCAGATCGCCCTCCAGCACTGCCTGACCACGCGCCGCTACCTGGTGCGGGGCGACGGCTCGACCGCGCACGAGGGCCTGTTCGACCTGGAAACGGGCGAGTTCCTGCGCCAGAGCACGCATCAGGGCTGGCGGGGCGATTCCTGCTGGTCGCGCGGGCTGACCTGGGCGCTCTACGGGTTCGGAACCGCGTACGGCTACACGCGCGATCCGCGCTTGCTGGCCACGGCGCAGGCCTGCGCTGACTACTACTTGGAACACACGCCCGCCGACGGCGTGCCGCCGTGGGACTACGACGCGCCCCCGGAAAGCCGGGGCCTGCAAGACACTTCCGCCGCGGCCATCGCCGCCTCTGGGCTGTTGCAGCTCGCCGGCCTGCTGGCCGATCCCGTCAAAGGTGCGCTTTACGCGGC
>JBMFPL010000323.1:0-4642 GCA_049969115.1 Bryobacteraceae bacterium
CCACAGTCAGCCTCAGCGCCGTCTCCAACCCCCCGGCGCGCTGAATGCCCGGGACGAAGAATTGCTCGATGAACTCCTCATCGCTGCCGCCGAACTCGCCCGGCCCACTGCCCAGCCTCACTTCCACCGGGGCCAGCGCGGCAGCGAACAGGCACCAGACGCGCGCCTTGCCCAACCCGATCAACTCGACTGGGCCGGGCCGCTTCTCGCTCAGCCACCGCAAGGCAGTGAGAATGTCCTGGAGCCGGTTGGCGTCGTCGCTTTGGTTGAAGCAGAGGAAATGCCGGTGCGAGCGGTCGCGCGGCGCTACGGCGGCGCCGGTCTGAAAAACGTCAATCATGAGCACCGGCCGCCTGGCCTTGATCAGGGAGGATGCCTCGGTGCTCCGCCGCGCCGCCTCCGATCCTTCGGGGTGCACCACCAGCGCCGGCGTCCCGGCACCTTCCACCCAAAGGCCCGGGATGCGATCGCCTTTGCCTGCGCGGCCCAGCAGCGTGCGCTCGCCGCTAGCCTCGCTCAACACGCGCTCTGGCCACTCCACCGCCACGCTGGCCCGCAGCCGCTCGCGCAGCGTCGCCAGATCGCGGCAGTGGGCCGCCTGCCTCCGCGCCATCTCTTTCCAGAGGCGGAACAGCCCTGCGTAATCGAGCGCGTTCGGCGGCAGGGTGCGGTTGTGCAGCGCGAGCATGTCCTGGAGCTTCTCGAGGCGGATGCTCCGTTCGGCCAGCTTTTTGGGATCGGTCTCTCCCAACACGTGCCTGCCGAAAAAGCGGTACACGGCCTCGCGGCTGGCTTGGTTGTAGTTGTGCGGCGCGTCGACGTGGACGTTCTCCACGTTCTCCGGCTTGCCGTAAAGGGCGTAGATGCTGCGCACGGCCGGGAACTCCTCCTGCGGCGTGTTGCGGGTCCAGTCGCCGGTGGCCGAAACCAGCAGTAGCGGCCTTGGCGCCATCATGGCCGCGAATTCCACGTTGAAAGCTCCCAGCCGCAGGTTGGGCGCGTTCTCGCACACGCACCCGCCTTGCATGATGGCCGACACCATGTTCACCGGCGCGGCGAACTTGATGCGGTCATCCACCGCCATCAGCAGGAACGTCTGCGTGCCGCCTCCCGAAGCGCCGGTAGCGCCGATCCGTTCGGGATCCACATCGGGCAGCGACTGGAGAAAGTCAACCACCCGGATGGAGTTCCACAGTTGCAGTCCCAGCGGGCTGAAAGACCACAGTTGCTCGGCAGGACCGCCGAAGGTGTGCGGCGTCTGGATGGTGTCGTTGTAGCCCACCATGTCATAGGCAAACACGACGTAACCTTGCCTGGCGAGATTGATGCAGCGCGCAGGAACCGAGCCCAGCGGCCCGTGCTCCAGCCGGCCATAGTTCCAGTGGCCGTGCGGCGAGGCAATGGCAGGGAAACGCCCGACCCGCCCCAGCGGCCGGTAAAGATTGCCGCCGAGATAGTAGCCGGGAAGTGTTTCGAGCAGAACCCTTTCGATGGAATAGTCCTTGTTCTCGATTCTCCCGAAGATCTGGGGATTCAGGGGCGTGCGTTCCGGCATGGGCAACAGGCCGGCCGCGGCCAGGATCTGCGTGCGCAACCTGGCCTTGCGGGCTTCCCATTCCGCCAGCGTCCGGTAAACAGGCATGGTGAAGTGCGTGTCGGTGTTGGGAACGTTGGTGTTCCGGGCATCCTGCGCAGGAATTTGGGCCCCCATCGCGGCCGGCACGAGCAGTCCGAAGATGAACGAAGTCCTGAGCGGTTTCATCAGCGGGCACTATAGCGCAAGTCCGCGAGCGGGCGCTCGCCCCGGTTGCGCTAGACTGTGCTCGGTGAACGACGAACATTACATGCAGCAGGCGCTGGAGCTGGCGCGGCAAGCGGCCGAGGCCGGGGAAGCGCCGGTGGGCGCCGTGCTGGTGGCCGCGGACGGTGCGGTCTTGGGGCGCGGCCGGAACTCCCCGATTGCGCTCTGCGATCCGACCGCACACGCCGAGATCCTGGCCCTGAGGGAGGCGGCTGCCCGCCTGCGCAACTACCGGCTGCCGGGGACGACCCTCTACGTCACCCTGGAGCCGTGCGTGATGTGCGCTGGCGCGCTGGTGGCGGCCCGCGTTCAGCGGCTGGTGTTCGGCGCTCGCGATCTCCGCTTCGGCGGCGTCCGCAGCAAGTTCCGCCTGGCCGATTCCGAATGGCTTAACCACCGGGTCGAAATCACCGAGGGCATCCTGGCGGTGGAATGCCTCCAACTGCTCCAGGCCTTCTTCCGGGAAAGGCGTTGAGCCGCTCGCGGCCGGCCGCCAGGCCGAGCGGGCCGCGAGCCGGGGTCCTGCCCGGGCCTAAAGATCCGCTCAGGCAGCGTAACTTTCGGGGGCGGCGAAAAGTCTTTCCAGGTATGATGGCAAGGCGAGTTTTCCTGGTGTGCTTGCTTCTGGCCGGCCTGGGCGCGATCGCCGCTTGGGCGGCCGATGTCACTGGCAAGTGGGTCGCGGAGGTCCCTGGCCGGCAAGGCCAGACCATGCAGATGACCTTCAACTTCAAGCAAGAAGGCGAGAAGCTGACCGGGACTATCTCGACCCCGCGCGGGGAGTCGCCGATTTCCGACGGCAAGGTGGTGGGTGATCAGATCTCCTTCACCCAAGTCGTCGAGTTCGGCGGCAACCAGATGAAATTCCTGTACAAGGGCAAGGTAGTCGGCCACGAGATCCGGTTCACCCGCGAGCGCGAAGGCGGCCAAGGCCCTGGCCCGCAGGCGCGCGAGTTCGTCGCCAAGAGGATGCCCTCTTGAGTTCGCCGGAGGCGCCTCGGCAAGCCCCGCGCGGCGGCGCGGGGGAGCTTGTGCCGTCCGCGACCGCCGCTATTTCTTTTCGGTGAGCTCCAAGTACACCACCTCCACCAGCCCCGGCCGCCGGCGTGCCGCGGCGCTCGTTTCGCTCACACCGAACGCCGCCTTGATCTCTTCTAGCGTCCGGCCCTGCGCCACCATGGTGCGGACTCTTTCCTGAGTGGTTTCCAGCGAAGCGATCAACTTGCGAATCTCTTCCTTGCCCACTGGCTCGGCATGCCCGGAAACGTAAGTGTCAGCGTCCAGCTCGAGCAGCTTCTTCAGCGCCTGGACCAAACCAAACGAATTGCCGTTCTTGTGGCGGTGGATAAGCGGCTCGCGTCCGATGAAAATCAGATCGCCCACAAAGGCTACGCGCTGGCGCGGCAAGAAAACCACCAGATCGCCATCGGTGTGAGCCGGGCCGAAATGCCAGAGCTCGATCGGAATTCCCCAGGAGCCGGTCTTCAGGGACGTTGCCACCGTTTCGCGCGGCAGCCAGGCTGCCAGGTCGCTCAATTCGGGATCCTTGGCAGCCTGCTCCATGTCGCGGCGCGCATTCGGGTGAGCGATCACCTCCACATCCCTGGGGAAACCGGGTAGACCGTTGACGTGATCGCCATCGCTGTGCGTGAGGATGACGTGGCGCGCGGGGTTCGGCGTGACCTTTCTGATCTCCGCCAGCATGGCCCGGGCCGCCTCCGGCGTCATCTTGGCGTCAATGACAATCGCCTCCGTCCCAGTTACGATCAAGCCAGCGTTCGCCCCGCTGCCGCCGCGGATCCAGTAAAGGCCATCCCGTATGCCAACGATCTCCACTGGCGAGGCTTGCTGCTGGGCCATGGACCATGCCGCCAGTGACGCAGCCAGGAACGCTTTGCAAGCGATCATGATATCCTCCCCGGCCCCGGATATCTCTCGGAGGCCCGTCTTCGGTGACGCTCCAACAGTCAGGCCCAGTATAACCCGGCCCAAGGGTTGTTAAAAACGTAAAACTTGCCGTCCGCCAGTAACTGGGCTGGGCACGTTCCGTTCCTTACCATAATGGAGGCAAGCTCCAGGGAGGCTGGGACGCCTATGCGGACTCTGGCGGCCGGTTTGGCCCGTGTTCTGCTGGCGATAACGGCTTGGGCGCAAGCGCCCGAGTTGCGCCACGAAGGCGTGGTCCGGTCGGGGGGCCAGCCCGTGCCCGGCGCCGTGGTCACGGCAACCCAGGGTGACCGCAAGGTGATCACGGTAACCGGCGAGGACGGCCGGTATATGCTGACTGGCCTGACCCCAGGCGCCTGGACGCTGGAAGTCGAGTTGACCGGTTTCCAAAAGGCGCAGCGAACGGTCGAGCTGCCTGCGACAGCGACGCTCGAGTGGAACCTCGAGATCCTGCCGCGCAACGCAAAAGCGCAGCCAGCCAGGCGCGGCGCGGGCTTCGAACGCCTCGCTTTGAATCGCCGCGTCGAAACTGTGGAAACGGCTGCCGAAGAGGAAGTGCAATCCCCGTCCTTGCCCGCCGGATTCACCCTCGAGACCAGCGCCAACGAAGCGTTCCTGCTCGCCGGCAGCCTGAGCACGAACCTTCAGAACGCGCTTCGTCAGGGATTCATGGAGCAAATGCGGGCTGGCTTCGAGCAGATGCGCGAAGTGGCCATGGGGCAGGAAGCCGCGAGCAGGGCTTTTGGCGCCCCGGGCAGTCCGGACCAGGCAGGGCCAATGCGCCCAGGCGGCGGCCCGGGCGCCGGTCCTGGGATGGGGCTTGGAGCTGGTCCTCGAATGGACTCGGGCGGTCCGGGATTCGGCGGGCCTCCCGGCGGTCCAGGAATGCGTGAT
>JBMFPL010000324.1:0-4634 GCA_049969115.1 Bryobacteraceae bacterium
GTCGCAGCACGGGGGGGTGCGGCCGTGGTGGCTGCACGGCTCCAGCGTCACGTACAAGGTCGCGCCTCGCGCTCGTTCGCCGGCTTCTTCCAGGGCCAGCACTTCGGCGTGCTTGACGCCAGCCCAGGTGTGGAAGCCGCGCCCCACCACCTCGCCATCACGCACCACGACCGCGCCGACCGCCGGATTCGGGCTCGTCCGGCCCAACCCCTGGCGGGCAAGCGCTAGCGCCTGGCGCATGAACTCCGCGTCGGCGGCCTGCCCGTTCATGCTTCCAGCAGCGAGGCCACGAAGCTTTCGGCTTCGAAGGGCACCAGGTCCTCGGGCTTCTCGCCGACCCCGAGATAGCGGATGGGCAGCCCGAGCTCGCGCGCGATGGGAATCACCACGCCGCCTTTGGCCGTGCCGTCCATTTTGGTCAGCACGATGCCAGTCACGCCGGCGGTGCTGGTGAAGCGGCGCGCCTGCTCGAGGCCGTTCTGGCCCGTGGTGGCGTCCATGACGAGCAGCGTCTCGTGGGGCGCATCCGGGATCAGGCGCGCGGCCGTCCGCCGCATCTTTTCCAGCTCGGCCATAAGGTTGGATTTGGTGTGGAGACGGCCGGCCGTGTCGGCGATGAGGTAGTCGGTGCCCCGCGCCCGCGCGGCCTGGATGGCGTCGTAAAGCACGGCGCTGGGATCGGCGCCGGGTTTCTGCCGGATGAGGTCGCAGCCGACGCGCTGCGCCCAGATCTCCAGTTGCTCGATGGCCGCAGCGCGGAAGGTGTCCGCCGCGCACAGCAACGCGGAATGACCCTCGGACTGGAACAGGTGGGCGAGTTTGCCGATGGTGGTGGTCTTGCCGGTGCCGTTGACGCCCACCACCAGAATCACGGCGGGCGGTTCGCTGTCGCGGGCCAGCGGGCGCTCCGTGGCGCGCAGCACTTCCACCAAGTGCTCGCGGATGAGCTGGCGCAATTCCTGCGCGTCCGAGAGCAGCCGGCGGTCCACCTGCTGGCGAATGCGCTCGAGGATCTCGCTGGTGGTGCGCACGCCAATGTCGGCTGCGAGCAGCGTGGCTTCCAGCTCCTCGAGCAGGGTAGCGTCAATTTCCTTGCGGCCCGCCAGCGCATCTTCCAGCCGAGCGACCAGCCCCGCGCGCGTTTTCTGGATGCCGCTCTTGAGCCGTTCCAGCAGGCTGGGCTGCGGCTGCACAGAGCCGAACAGGGTCTGAATCATAGAGAGCTGGTTTTATTTTAACTGGCTGGCCCGCTGCGCAGCCTCTGGCCGCCCTTCAGCGTGCCTGCGCGGCGTGGTGGCGGCCGTTGGCGCGATGGCTGGCGGCGGCCGCCGCGAGCGCCAGCCCGTTGCCGGGGTCCGGTCCCAGGCCGAGCAGCGCCAGAACGGGTTCGGCGCCGATCTCCCGGCCTGCCGCGATCCCCGCGCAGGGTAGCAGGGCAAACAGTGCCCCCAGCACCGCCAGTAGGCGGCGGTTCGGGCGAGCCGGTTTGGTCTCCGGGATGGCTTCCTCCAGCAGAACCAACTTGAGGGGCGCCACAGCGTCCTTTTTTTGCGGCTGGCTGGCGACGACCCGGTAGGCCTTCTCAGCCACTTCGCACTCGCGGCGCAAGGCGCGGTGCTGGCGCAACAGCGCGCCGAGGTCGGCCAGGCCCTGTTTCTGCGCCGCGATTTCCAAGGTCAGCCGTTCGCGTTCCTGCTCCAGTTGCTGACGCTTGCGCTCTATGATGCCCAGCTCGGCACGAAGCGCTGCCATGCGCGCTTGCTGGCCGGCTTCGGGCCCGGGGCTGGTCCGCTCCGAGTTCCAAGCCGCGTTATGAGGCTCCAGTGCCTGCGCGCGCGCCAGTTCCTCCTGCACTCGCCGGACGTCCGGGTGGGCATCCTTGTAATGCGCGCGCAGCAAGGCGAGACGCTCGCGGAGCTGGCGAACAGTCGCGCTTTCGGGTTGGCGGACGGGTGGCGGATCGGATGGGCGCCCGCTTTTCGCCGCAGCCTCTTGGAAGGCCAGCTCGAGACGCCAGTTTTCGACCTCGGCGCGCTCCAGAGCACGTTCGGTCGCCGCCAGCTCGGACTGGAGCGAGGCCAGCCGTGTGGAAAGCGGCTTCTCCCGCGCTTCCAGATCGGCTCCGTGTTCGTCTTCGAACGCCGCCAGCGCCTGCTGGCACTCGGCCATGCGCGCCCAGGCCGCCTTCTGGTCTTCGACCGGCGTCCTCCCGGGCGCTTCTGCGATTTGCTGAAACTCGCGGGCCAGCTCGGCGGCCAGGCGGTTCACCACCGCCGCGCCGCGCACCGGATCGCTCGCATCGAAGGCGACGCGCACGGCGCTGTAGCGGCCGCGCGATTCCGGCATGGTGGCAATCGTGATCCGCTCGCGCACCTGCTCGAGCTCGCGGGGAACCTCGGAGGGCCTCCACGCCGCCACCAGTTCGGGCCAGGCTGCGCGGAGGACTTCGAGGAGGCGTTGGCGGCAGAGAACTCTGAGGCGGGCCAGTTGCAACTGAGCACGCAGCTCGATGTCAGCCGGTAGCTCGGCGTTGCGCCCGGGCGGGCGCGCGGTCTCCAAGGCCAGGATCGCCTCGGCCTTGAATTTCTGTGGCACGGACCAGACTGCGGCCAGCACGGCGGCCGTCGCCAGCAGCCAGAGCAATGCCCAGCAAGTTCTCTGTTTCCACAGAGCTTGCAGAAAGGATCGCGGGGTCAGGCTCGCGAGTGCGGGGGAGTTCATGGGCGCTCCGGGATGCTCGACTGCAACGGTATTGGCCGGGCGGCCCGGCGCCGCCCTGCCTCGTGATACGGCCGCTGGAACCCGGTCTCGCCACGGTATTACACCGGTTCAACACCTGTAGGTGCCCTCAGCCGGCCCGGAATCTCATGCAATTTCTCGCCCCGCCCGAGGCAGGTGTAAACTGGCTGCCATGAGTGAAACGACCCGGCGCGAGTTCCTGGAATCGGCAGGGTCGCTGGCGGCGGCCTCCGCTGCCTCCCAGCCCCAGCCTGCCCAGCCCCGCCGCGGCTACCGCCGCACCAGCTTCGCCCCATCCGGGCGGCCACGCAAACTCAGCGACAACCTGTTCGTCCTCGAGGACACCTGTAACGTGTACGTGGTCCGCGACGGCAACGCCTGCGTGCTGATTGACTTCGGCTCGGGCAAGATTCTCGATTACCTGGGCGAGCTGGGCATCAGCCGCGTGGACTGGATCCTGCACACCCACCACCACCGCGACCAGTGCCAGGGCGACTGGAAAGCCGTCGAGCGCGGCATCCCCATCGCGGTCCCCAGACACGAGCGGCACCTGTTCGAGGAGGCGCGCAATTTCTGGCGCAACCGCCGCGTGTTCCACCTTTACTACGTGCGCAACGATTTCAACACCACGGCCGAAAACATCCGGGTCACCCGGTCGCTGGCCGATTACACGGTCTTTCGCTGGAACAAAACCGAGTTCTTTGTTTTGCCCACCCCGGGCCACACCCTCGGCTCCATCACCCTGCTCGCCACCGTGGACGGCCGTAGGGTCGCCTTTTCCGGCGATCTCATGTACGCCCCGGGCAAGATCCTCAACCTCTACGACACCCAGGTCAACTACGGCGGCAGCGAGGGCATTGACCTCGGCATCTACTCGCTCGTCCAGTTGCGCGAACGCAAGCCGGAGTTGCTCTGTCCCTCGCACGGCGAACCCCTGCGCGATCCTGACGAGGGCATCCACCTCACCATCGAGCGGCTCACCGATTACTACCGCTTCCAGGTGGGCGAACCGGTGGTCGTCAACCAGCCTATCCGGGTCAGTCCCCACCTGATTGCCTTCCACCAGACCACATCGAGCTTCTATGTCATCCTGGCCGACAGCGGCAAGGCGCTCTTCGTGGACTACGGCTCGCCCTCGGGAGTCCACTTCTCCAATTTCGAGCGGGCCACTGCGGTCAACGACCGCATCCGCTTCGTGGAGCACAACCTGGACCTGCTCAGGCAGCGCTTCGGCATGAAAAGCGTGGATGTGGCCATGCCCAGCCACATGCACGACGATCACATCAACGGTTTCCCCCACCTGATCCGCCACTACGGGACCCAGATCTGGTGCTACGAGAACATGGTGGATGTCTTCCAGAACCCGCGCGGCTACAACCTGGGCTGCATTCTGGGCGAGCCCTTCAAGGTGGCGCGCGCCTTCCGCGACGGCGAGAAATTCAAGTGGGAAGGGTTCGAGTTCGAGGTCACCTACAATCCCGGCCACACCGAATACCAGATGGCGCTTTACGTGACGCTGGACGGCGAGCGCGTGGCTTTCAGCGGCGACGCATTCTTCATGCCCAACCCGCGCAACGATGGCACCATGCGCCACAATCTGATCTTCCGCAACTGGGTAGAAAGCGACAGCCACGTCAAGTCCATTCGCAATCTGATCGCCCGCGAGCCCACCCTGATCTGCCCCGGCCATGGCCGGCCTTATCCGGTGGATCGCGCTTTGCTGGAAGCCACCGAAAAGAAGATGCTGCGCCAACAACAATTGTTCGAGGAACTCCTGCCCGAAGGCGAGACCAACTTCGGGCTGAACCCGAGCTGGGTGAGCATCTACCCGTACCAGATCCTAGCCGCGCCCGGCGAGCGGGTGCCCCTCCAGGTGCGCGTGCGCAACTACAAGC
>JBMFPL010000325.1:0-4594 GCA_049969115.1 Bryobacteraceae bacterium
GTCACGGCCTCGGTGGGGAAGGCCCAGCCACTGACGAACTGTGCCACGCCCCCTCGAGTCAGCACGAAGACCCCGGAGAAACGGGTACCGCGCAGGGTGAAGGGCAGGCGCTCGCGGGCATCGCCATTGCGGTCGGTTTCCAACTCACCGATCGTCGCGCACGGCGTCCCCAGGGCGCAGAACTGGACGGAGTATTTGACGGACGGCTCGGCGCCGTCCAGGCGGATCTCCACTTCGTGTTTGCGGCGAACTTCGACGCTGCCCGCCTTCAGCGGATCGCGGCCGTTCTGCGAAAACAACGCTCCAGCCTGGCCCGCGCCCGCGTCGGCGACGCGTAACAGGGCCGCCTCGAACAACTTTTCGCCACGGCCGGGCTCGTCGCTGGCGCGCACGGCCAGTTTCAGAGGCAGAAAGGCCAGCAGGAAAACAGCAAAGAGGTTGCTCCGCACGTTCGACCTCCCGTGGACGCGGGCCACCTCGGCCCGGTGCACGGCAATTGCCGAAGCGGGACACGCAGAATCTGAGGTTTGGCGTCAGGGCAGGAAAAATTTACCGGAAAGAATTACCGCCCTGGGGCAACGCGGGCCGCTCCCGGGTCAGCGCAGAGCCTTCTGGTAGAACTCTGCCACGCGGTCCCAGTCGATGACGTTATAGAACGCCTTCACGTACTCGGCGCGACGATTCTGGTAGCGCAGGTAATAGGCGTGCTCCCAGACATCGATGCCCAAGATGGGGGTGCGACCGGCGGAGATGGGAGTGTCCTGGTTCGGCGTCGGCTCGATCATGAGTTGCTTGTTGCGGTCCACCGTCAGCCACGCCCAGCCACTGCCGAAGACCCCCATGGCAGCGCCGGTGAACTGTTCCTGGAAACGGGGGAAGCTGCCGAAGGCTTTTTCCATGGCCCGGGCCAGTTCGCCTTTGGGCTGGCCGCCGCCCTTGGGTGACATGATCTGCCAGAACAGGGTGTGATTGGCGTGCCCGCCGCCGTTGTTGCGGATAGCGGTGCGCACGTCGGCCGGCAGGGCGTTGAGGTCGGCGAGCAACTCCTCGACCTTCTTGCGCCCGAGTTCAGGGTATTTGGCCACCGCCGCATTGAGGTTGCGGACATAGGCGGCGTGGTGGCCGGTGTGGTGAATCTGCATCGTTTTCGCGTCAATGTGCGGCTCGAGCGCGTCGTACGGGTAAGGCAGGGGAGGAAGCGAGAAAGGTTCTGATTCGGCGGCCGCGTCCGCCCGGAGGCTCGCGGCGAACACGGGGAGGCTCAGGCTGCGCAATAGATCTCTTCGTGTCGGCATGGTCATCTCAGCTCCTTAGATTCAGAAACGGTCTGCGGGGTCGCGGGAAACTGGACCCGTGCATCCGGCTCGATTTGTTAGACTCGGCGGCGTGAGACGCTACGCTTTCTTGCTGGTCGCCACACTGGGTTGGGCTCAAGCCCCCTCCGAGCTCGAGTTTCTCGCCAGTCACACCGACTACCGCGAAATCCGGAACATGCTGCCTGCCTGGCTGAAGAGGCTGGCCGCGGAGCGGCTGGCCGAGCGCCAGCGCCAGATCGAGCGCTTGGGACCGGGCAATCTGGAGGAAAGGCGCAAGCGGGTGCGCGAAGCCATCCTGCGCGGCATCGGCGGCCTGCCCGAGCGCACGCCGCTGAACGCCCGAGTAACAGGGGTGCTGGAGCGGGGCGACTACCGCATCGAAAAGATTGTCTTCGAGAGCCAGCCAGGCTTTTACGTGACGGCTAACCTCTATCTGCCGAAACGGGGATCGCCGCCTTACCCCGCTGTTCTGTACCCGTTGGGACACGAGCTTGGAGCCAAGGCGTACCCGATCTGGCAGCAAATGCTGGTGACGCTGGCGCGGAACGGCTACGTGGCTCTAGCGTGGGATACCCTCGGGCAGGGCGAGCGGATCCAGCTTTACGACGAGGACTTTGCCGGCTCCAAACTGGTGCAGTCTACCATGGAGCACACCATGCAAGGCATTCAATGCCTGCTGGTGGGCGACAGCTTGGCGCGCTACACCATCTGGGACGGCATCCGCGCCCTGGATTACTTGCTTTCGCGTCCCGAGGTGGATAGCAAGAGAGTGGCCGTGACCGGCAATTCCGGCGGAGGCACGCACACCGCGTATCTGGCGGCACTGGATGATCGCTTGCAAGTGGCGGCGCCCTCCTGTTACCTGACTTCCTGGGCGCGGCTGGTGGAAACCATCGGCCCGCAGGACGCCGAGCAGTGCTTCCCGGGATGGCTCGCCGCCGGGCTGGATCACGCCGACTTCGTGCTGGCTTTCGCCCCGAAGCCTTACCTGATCCTTTCCGCCATTCGTGACTTCTTCTCGATCGCGGGCGCGCGGGCCACCTACGCGGAGGCGCGGGCGGTCTACGAGCGGTTGGGCGCAGGCGACCGCATCTCGATGACGGAGGCGGACGACGGGCACGGGTACTCGACCCCGCGCCGGCTCGCCGCCTACCGCTGGTTCGAGCGATGGCTGAAAGGCGCCGATCGCGAAGTGGTCGAGAGCGAAACGCCCATCGCACGCGAGGACGAGCTGTGGGCCACCAGGACCGGCCAGGTCGTTACCTCGCTGGGCGGCGAGACGGTTTTCACGCTGAACCGCAAGCGCGCGGAGGCGCTGCGCCGGCCCGGTCCGCCTGTCGCTCGTGAGGTCTTGGCCCGCTTGCTGGCGCTGGGCGGACGTGCCGGCTCGGCGCCGGTGAAACCGTTGGGCGTCGCCGAGCGACCCAGTTACCGGATGGAGAAATTCGTTTACGAGAGCGAGCCGGGCATCGAGATTCCAGCCGTGCTTGCCGTTCCGGAAAATCCAGTGGGCCGCAAACCGGCCGTGCTCGTGGTTCATGGCAATGGCAAGACTGCGGCACGCGAGCACCTGGAGGCCTTCGTTCGCTTCGGCATGGTAGTGATGAGCATAGACGCCCGCGGGTGGGGCGAGACGCGGCCGGCCTCCGCGACCAAGGGCACGGATTGGGTGCGCTATTTCGGCGACTACGATTCAGCCATGACCGCGCTGCTGCTCGACCGGCCGCTGGTGGGCCAGCGGGTCACCGACATCCTGAGCGGTCTGGATCTGCTGGCGGTGCGCGCCGAGGTGGATGCCGCACGGATTTGTGCGGTCGGCATCGAGGCCGGTGGCGTCCCACTGCTGCATGCCGCGGTACTCGACGATCGCATCCGCAAAGTGGCTCTGGAACGCAGCCTCGGGGCCTGGGAGTGCGTGGTCCGGCACCGGATTCACCGCGGCGTGTTCGAGAACGTGATTTTCGGGGTGCTGAAATCTTACGATCTGCCCGATCTGGCCGCCACGCTGGCGCCGCGCAAGCTGTGGCTGATTGACGCCGTCAACCAGCTCGGGCAGCCGATGCGGCCGGACGAGGTGCACGGCTTGTACGCGGCCGCGCTCAAAGCGGGCAACACGCGCATCCTGCGAAGGCAGCCCGAGCAACCGATCGCCGTGGCCTACCGGGATTTTGTCGAGACGTGGTGAGCAGATGATGGGCCGGCGCATCTTTCTCGTTATATGTTTCGCCTCGCTGCCCGCCGCCCGCGCGCAGGAGGCCCTAGAAGTGGTGGGCAACCTGCAAGGCTCGGTGGATCGCTACCTGACGGCGATCGCCAGGCAGTGCTGGGAGCGGCGCGCGCAGGCGATTGCGAGCATCGCTACGCCCGCGCAGGTGGCGGAGCGGCAAGCTTACATCCGCAACAAGGTGCTGGAAGCGCTGGGCGGTTTTCCGGAGAAGACGCCGCTCAACCCGCGGATCACGGGCACGCTGGAGGGCGATGGTTACCGCGTCGAGAAACTGATTTTCGAGAGCTTGCCGCGCTTTTACGTCACCGCCAACGTGTATGTGCCCACCCGCCGGGAGCCTCCTTATCCGGCGGTGCTGGGCACGGCGGGCCACAGTGCTGCGGGCAAGGCCTACCCGGCTTACCAGCGCGTGTGGATTTCGCTGGCAAGGCGCGGCATCCTCGTGCTGGCCTACGATCCTCCCGGCCAGGGCGAGCGCATGGAATATCTCGATCCAGTGACGGGCAAGCCGCGCTTTGGTCCGACCGACCAGCACACCATGGCCGGAATCCAGTGCCTGCTGACCGGAACCAACTTTGCGCGTTACGAGCTCTGGGACGGCGTGCGAGCGGTGGATTACCTGCTGACGCGAAGGGACGTGGATCCCACGCGCATCGGCGTCATCGGCAACTCGGGCGGCGGCACCCAAACGGCTTACTTGCAGGTGGTCGAGCCGCGCCTGGCCGTGGCGGCGCCGTCCTGTTACATCACGTCTTGGGAGAAACTGTGGAGCGAGCCTGGCCCCCAGGACGCGGAGCAGAACTTTGCCTCGTTTCTGGCCGACGGTTTGGACATAGCCGACTTCCTCATCGCCTTCGCCCCCAAGCCGCTCAAGGTCATGGCCGCCATCCGGGATTTCTTTCCTATCGAAGGCGCCCGGGCCGCTTACCGGGAAGCGCGCCGCATTTACGAAATTCTGGGCGCTGCGGACCGGATCGACTTCTTCGAATACGATGACCGCCACGGATGGTCCAGGCCCCGTCGCGAGGCGACTTACAGGTGGTTGCAGCGG
>JBMFPL010000326.1:0-4593 GCA_049969115.1 Bryobacteraceae bacterium
CGGTCATCGGATGACGCCTCGCCTGGCCTGGTCACGCGGGCGAAGAAAAGGCCCAACACAGCCGCCTGGACCGTGTTGCTCAGCAGCATCGTCCAGGCCGCGCCAGCCACCTGGCGCTGCTGGATCAGGCGCCAGCCAGCGGTGAGCACGAAGACGGCCGAGATCAAAGAAGCCAGAAAGTGTGCCTCGGGCCGCTCGGCGCCTTTGAGGGCGGTGGAAAGGCTGAGATCGGAGATGCCGCGGACCAGCGTGGCCAACGCCACCACGGGGACCAGCCCGGCCAGCTCCGTGTAGCCGCCCGCGCCGTAGAGAAGCCGCATCAACAGTTCTCTCGCTAGCCACGCGGCAGCCAGGTACCCTCCGACCACTGCGGCGGCCACCATCATGGCCGCGCGCTGGTAACGACGCAAGTAGTCGGCGCCCTGCGCCTGGGCCTGCCCCGAAACCCAAGGCAAAACTAGCAGGCTCAGTGCGCCCGTCACCTGGAGCACGGGAGTCACGAGGTTTTCGAGCGCCCGCAGACCGGCAGAGGCCGGCAAGCCGGCTGCCAGGCTGAGCAGGACCGGAAAGGCCGAGTTGGCCACCCAGTAAGTCAGCGAGACCCCAACCATCCACCGCCCGTAGCGCCAGTGCACCACGAGCACCTCAGCGAACGACGGCGCTCGCGGGCCGATGAGCGGCCGCAAGCAGAACCACAGAACGGCGGCCGCAGCCAGCCCGGCCACCCCGGTAGCCGCGAACAAGGAAGCTGCGTTCAGCCAGCCCGCCGCCCGGAGCACGAAGGAGGCGGCGACCGCCACACCGAGAAAGACCGCACCGCCGCGGATGGCGATGGCGGGCTGAGTGAGCACGTAGCAGATCCTGCGCAGGATCCAAAAACTCAGCACGAGCGGCAGGCTGGCGGCCAGGCCCAGCAGTGCGGTCGAGAGCTGGCCGTGGGCCGAAATCGCGGCCACCGCTGCAATGGCGGCGGCGATCGCCACCGCTACCGCGTGCATGCCCAGCACGCTCGAGAAGTAGCTGCCCAGACGGCCCGCGAAGCGCCGCGGCCCCAGCACACTCATCGGTTCCAGCAACAACGCGTGATGGAAATTCGCCGCCAGCAGGAATGCGGAAAGGCCTACGGAGACCGCGCCGTAGCCGGTTCTCGGCAGCCAGCGCGCGAACAGGATCGCTAACAGGAAGTTCGCTCCGGAAACGAGGCCTTGATCGGCCATGCTGAGCAGGCCGCGCCACAGCCATTCAAGCGGTGAAATCGCCCGCGCGGTTGGTTCGCGAACTGGCTGGGCGGCCTTCGATTTCAATGCAGCTCCCGTTTGCTCGCGACGAGATTGACGGTGGCGACCTCAGGAGGCCCCGGCGGCGCCCAAGGTCCCAACGTGCCATCGTCCACGAGGAGGTAGCACCGGTAGCCAAAAGCTTCCAGGACCCGAGGCAGTTGCTGTGCGGCTTCGCCCGCGCGCGCACTGGCCGTGATCGAATACTCGAGCAACCAGACGGGGGCGCGCTCCGGGGGCAGGGAGCAGAGCCCGGTCGCTCCGAGCACGACGCGGCGCTCCGCGCCCTCGACGTCGGCTTTGATCAGGTCCGGGATGAGCCCGTAGTCCGCGAAGTAGGAGTCCAGCCTGCGCACCGGCACGCTCTGCATGCGACGAACGTCTGTGGCGGCCGAGGCGCCGCCGGAGGCCAGCGAGGACGAAGCCGGTTCGGCGCGCTCCCAAAACGTGGCCTCCCCATCAAAATCAGCCACCGCACAGCGGTTGAGCGTGACCCGGCCCGGACGGTTATCGGCCACGTTGCGCTCGAGCAGGGCGAACATCTCAGCGTGCGGTTCGAAAGCGTGCACCTGACCAGTTGGGCCGACCCGCCTGGCCGCGAGCACAGTGAATTCCCCGAAGTGCGCGCCCGCATCAGCCACGATCATGCCTTCCCTCAGGAAGTTCGACAGGAAACGCGCCGTCCCGGGCTCGGAAACGCCCTGGTAGTAGATCAGGGCGCCGGAACCTGTCTTGCCGATCCACAAGGGGAAACCCGCCGGGGTTTCCAGCCGCCAAGGGCGAGAATTCACCGCCCACCGCAATCTCCACCAAAGCCGGCGCAGAATGGCGCGCGCGGGCGAGGCCCGAAAGTCCTCGCGTTCGAGCAGGCGCTCGAGCTTGGCGACGAAGCGGGTCACCGGTCCAAGCGGCCTATCTCAATCCATGATAGTACGCGTGGCGCCGGCCTTGCCTCGAGCGCCAATTCCTTGTAACCTAACGGTTTGCCGGTGCGCCATTCAGGTTGAGGCCAGCGGTCGCCTGAAGGCGGCATCGGGAAATGGCCTCGCATGCTCGTTGATTTCGAGCTGGTCAAACGCGCACGGGAGGGCGATCACGCGGCATTCAACCAGCTTGTGCAAGCGTACCGGAAGCGCATCCTGGGAACGATCGCCCGGCTGATCGGCCGCCCCGAGGATGTGGAGGACGTCGGGCAGGAAGTTTTCCTGCGACTGCATTTTTCGCTCGACCAGCTCCGCAGCGAGGAGGTCTTCGAGCCTTGGCTATATCGCCTGACGGTGAACGCGGCTTATGATTACTTGAGGCGGCAGCGACGCCGCGGGGAAGCGCGCATGGCGGACCTTTCCGAGCAGCAGGTAATGCTGGCCGATGCGGCCGCGGGAACGCGCATCCAACAGGAGGAACAGCGACGCCGCCAGTTGCGCGAAGCCGTGCAGGCCCTGCTGGCCAACGTTTCCGAGCAGGACCGGATCCTGCTGGTGCTGAAAGAGATCGAAGGATTGTCGCTCAAGGAGCTTGAAAAAATTTACCGGGTCAACGAGAATGCTTTGAAGGTGCGGTTGTTTCGAGCCCGGCAAAGAGTTCTGAAGGCTCTGGCGGCCTCGCAGGGCGCTGCCGCCAAGGTCAAGGGGACTGCTTAGGGGGTCAGTATGGCTCCGTTGGAGCGGGGACAGCCTGGCGATCCGCTGGAGGCTGAGCTGGACCGCCTGTTCGCCGCCTATCGCGAAGCTTGCCCGGATCCGGAACCCAGCCTGGACTTCATGCCCCGGCTTTGGGAGCGAATCGAGGCCCAGCGCGCTTGGATGCGCGAATGGCGCCGCCTGACGGGAGTGCTGGTGAGCGCCGCCATGGTGCTCTCGCTGGTGCTGGGAGTAGCGTTGACCCGCCAGGAGCCTCCCGCGTCGTTTTACACCAGCACTTACGTGGAGGTCCTGGCGGCCAACTACTCGCGTGAGGCGCCGGTCGATCCCGTAGCGCTGGCGGTCGAGCAGGATTACTCGCGATGAGGCGGTCCAGATTCGCAGTGGCCATTTACTTGTTGTTAGTGTTCGCCAGCGGCGTTGCCGTGGGCGTTATCGGCCACCGCTTCTTCGAAAAGGAAGTCAAGCCGCCCCCGCCGGCCCGTCCCAATCCCGAGGAGTTTCGCCGGCGCTACATGGAAGAAATGCGAAACCGGCTGAAGCTCACCGACGAGCAGGCCCGCCAGATCGAAGCGATTCTCGATGAAACCCGCGATCGTTACCGCGCCCAGACCCGCGCTCTTCAGGAAGAACAGACCGCGCGGATCCGGGCCCTGTTGAGCGACCAGCAGCGGGCCGAATACGAAAAGATGCGGCAGGAACGCGAGGAACGGCGGAAGAAAGGGCACGGGCCGTCGCCCCAGCGCTGAGGCGCGCCCGCTGTCACGGTTACTTTTGGGTCGCCTGCGGTTCGGATGCTTGGTTTTGCCCGCTCGCCCGCTGGTACTTGCGCTGGAAGCGCTCGATGCGCCCCTCGGTGTCCACCAGCTTCTGGCGGCCGGTGAAGAACGGGTGGCAGTGCGAGCAGATTTCCACCCGGATGTCTCCCTTGTGGGTGGAACGCGTGCGGAAGCTGTAACCGCAGGCGCAGTGGACAGTGACTTCGTGGTACGGCGGATGGATGCCAGCTTTCATCAGAGAATCCTGAGCGAAGGTGTCGCGGGCCTGCTAGGAAAATCGGCCCTCGTTTATTCAGTGTAGCAAGTCCCCATCCCTTTCGCCGGTAAAGCAAAGCCCCCGCGGCGGGTTGCGACGCGGGGGCCGGTAGCCTGACGAGTAAACCTGAGGCTGGTTGGCGCCACGAGGGGCGACCGGTCCACAGGAACTGCGGCCCCGTCACTGTCGGAGCCTGAGCGTTGGAGTGGTCGCTTCACCCGTCGGTCACCTCGCGTGGTTGACTGCCGCCTGATGACATTGCCTGGACCACCTCCTTTCTCAGTGATTCCACCATGCTAGTGCCGGACCAGCGCCATTGTCAATCGCGGCGAGGCGGCTTGCGCCTCGCTGGTGGAAAGACGGCGAGGATGGCGAGCGCGAACGACCGCCGTTTCCCGCGCCGTCCGCTGAGGGTTGCTCGCTCACCGCGTCCGCGTCCCGGCCGGTCTCGCCCGCTCGGCCGCGGACCCAGACTTAAAACACCACCTTCAGCCCGAGCTGCCAGTTACGCGGGTCGCCGTCCGTGCCGGTGATGGTCCCGAAAGCCGAGCTGGTCGGCGTACGGTTGGGCGTAGCGAAATTGGTCTGGTTCAACGCGTTGTAAGCGTCGGCGCGGAAGCGCAGCTTGAGGCGCTCGCGAA
>JBMFPL010000327.1:0-4592 GCA_049969115.1 Bryobacteraceae bacterium
ACCCAGATTTACACGCACGTGATGCGGACGCGGCTCCGGCAGACCCTCGATGAGCACCATCCGCGGGCGTGAGTCGGGAGGCGCTGGCCGGGCGGGCCGCGGCGCGAGGTCAGTGAGCAGGTTGCCATGAGCGACTACATGTTCATGCTGGAAACGCACCTGAGCACCGGGCAACTCCGCGTGCTGCGCGAGGTAGAGGCCGCCGCCCTGGAAGCGGGCGTCCGTCTGTTCCTGACCGGCGGGGCGTTGCGGGACATGCTGGGCGCCTTTCCCATCCGCGATCTGGACTTCACCGTGGAGGGAGACGCTCTCAGCGTGGCCAAACGGTTGGCGCGCAAGACTGGTGCGCGGATTCTGGAGGCCGACGCCCAGCGCAACAGCGCGGAAATGCTTTTCCTCGGCGGAGTCACGGCCGAGATCGCCATGGCCCGCGAGGAGCGCTACCCGCGGCCGGGCGGACGGCCCGAGGTCCGGCCAGCCACCATTCATGAAGATCTGCGCTGCCGCGATTTCACCATCAACGCCATCGCGCTTTCCCTGCATCCTTCCTCCCGGGGGCTTCTGATCGACCCCACCAACGGCGTAGCCGACATCCAGCACAAGGAACTGCGCGCGGTCAGCAACTACAGCCTGTTCGACGATCCCTCGCGCATGCTGCGGCTGATCCGCTTCCGCGCCCGGCTGGGCTACGCCATCGAACCCAAGACGCAGGCGCAGTACGAACGCGCGCGGGAAGAAAAGATGGAAAACCGAATCCCGGCGCGGAAGCTGGCTGAAGAGCTCAGGCACATCGCGGACGATCCGGCCTGCGCGGATGTCGTCCGGGCGCTGAACGAGGAAGGCCTGCTCACGCTGTTCTGCCCTGCCCTCAGCGGAGCCAAGGTGAACTTTCACGGGCTGGCGCGATTGCAGAAGGTCCGCCAGATGGTTCCCTTCGGGGCGGACTTCCGCCTGGAGAACCTGGGATTGTTCCTCCACGTGCTGACGGAGAAGCTCAGCCCCAAGGAGAAGGCGGCGCTGGTGAAAGCTACCAGGCTCAACAAGGCGGAGCTCGAGCTGTGGCGCAAGCTGGAATCGCGCGCCAGGAAGCTGGAAAAGGCTCTCAAATCGCCCAAGTTGCACAAGCCTTCGCAGCTTTACCTGGCCCTATCCAAAGCCGCCGGCGATGAGGTCCTTTTCCTGCTTCTCTATTCCTCCGAGCGCATCGTCCAGGACCGCATCAAGAATTACTTGCAGAAGTACCTGCCGCTGGCCATGGAGGTCACCGAAGAGCAGGTGCGCGCCCAGGGCGTGGAGCCGGGTTCGAAAGACTACGAGAAGGTCAAAGAACAATTGATCGTGGCCCGCCTGAATGCGCGGCCCAAGAAACCGGCGCCGCCGCCCGAACCCGAAAAGCCAGCGGAACCCCAGCCTCCGCCCGGCCAACCGCCGCCGCTGCGCAAGCCGCTGACGCGGACGCTGCGGTGAAAAGCGGGCCGGGACGTTAGGCGACGCGGCGGGCGCCTGGCCGCGGGGACACTGGCGACGTGCACGCCGAGCCGAAGTCCGGCCTCCGCCATTGGGCTTTAACCTAGCGGCATGCAGGGGCCACACGGCGCGGGGAAGGCCTGCCAAGGCGGGGTACCCACGGGTTGGGCCAGGACCGCGCGGCGACAGATGCGCGGGACTGATGCCGCGCCGCAGAAGGGCCACACCATCCGGCCGCGAATCTCCAAGCGGCCCGAGTGCAATCTGGCAGGGACAGAAATGCTAGAGCAAGTTTCCGAGCCGCTGAGGTGCGGTTCGACGTGCGAGGCTCCCCGGGAGGCCGGCTCGGTTCCCCCGGCTGACCCAAGCCCAGCCCGTCCGGGCATCGGCGGCAGCTCATTCACCGCCCTTCTCGGTCCCTCGAGTTCCCCCGTGACGCTTACGGCCCGTTGCCGGAGGAATCGTCCGACTTGGGGCCGGGCAGCCGCTCACGGTGTTCGCCGGACCTGTCCCGAGTATAAGCCGTACCAAGCTTGGTAGCCGCGGCCGCGCTGCACGCAGACTCGCGTTGCGCGTTTTTGCGCGCGAATCCGGCGCTTGAAAGTGGCGGCCGGGCTCTGATAGGCTGACGGTCCCGCGAGTCCGCGATGAGTGGCAACCATACGGACCGGCCGGTGTTTTCTTTCCTCCTGGAAGGAAATTGCGGCCTACCTGGGCGTCAGCGTCCGGACCGCGCAGATCTGGGAGCGCGATAGGGGCCTGCCGGTCCGGAGGATGCCCGGGGAAAAGGCCCGGGGTTTCGCTTATCCAGCCGATCTGGATCGCTGGCTGGAAACCACGTCGCTGCCCCCCGAGACTCCAGCCCGGCAGGCCCCTGCCTGGCGGCTGGGGATCGCGGCCGGACTTGGCATCCTCGTAGTAGGGGCGGTCGCCTACTGGTGGCTGAACCGGAAAGGCTCTCCCACCGGTTTCCGGCATGACCTCGCAACCCTGGTCGTCACGGATGATCAGGGCCGCGAACTGTGGCGCAAGGCCTTCCCCGAGCCCTTTCATCCCGAGGCCACCCCGGAGGCCCTATTGGGTTCGCGGCGGGCCGCATTCGTGGACCTGGACGGGGACGAGCGGACCGAGCTCCTCTACACCTATTCGCCGGCCTCGGAAGAGGCCAGGGGCGGTATGCTGTTCTCCCCTTCGGACCACGGCCGGGAAAAGTGGCGCTTCAGCCCGGGCAAAGCACTCAGGACGCGTGCGGCGAACTTCCCTGCGACTTTCCGGGGTGACGCGCCTGCTACCTTTGAGCCCGTGGCGCGATGGAAGCAGAAACCTAGCCGTCGTAAGTTGCAGCATTCCCCGATACCCCACGCAGGTAGCAGTCCTTTCGCCTTCGAGCAAACTCGTGGGCGATTATTACCATTCCGGACACCTCGGCCACATCGAGTTGACCGAACTGCAAGGGAATGGCAGGCGCCAGTTGTTGCTGGCGGGGATCAGTAACGGCTTGGGGCCGCTACCCTCCTGGTGCTCGATCCGGAGGACCTGGGCGGCGCTTCCGCGGAAGAGAATCCTGACCATCAGCTCCTGGAGCTTGGGCTTGGCCGCGAAAAAGCCCGCCTGTTGTTTCCTCGCACGTGCATCAACCGTAAGTTCCTTCCTTACGGGTACCGCGTTTGTTGGGTGTAACCGGCGAGACAATCAGGGTGCAAGTCCTGGAGTACCTGGATTCGCCGGCTGGCGATCCAACTGTCCACTATGTGTTCGACCGCAAGCTCCGCCTCGTAGAAGTCATCTTCAGCGACTGGCTGAGGATCTTGCACCGAAAACTGGAGGCGGCCGGGCAGCTCGACCACGCCCTCAGCAAAGCCGAAATCGCAGAGCTTCGCAAGATCCGTTACCTGAACCGCCTTGGCGAGTGAGATCGAGGCGCGGCGAGACAGCGATCCGCATTCCCACCCTACCGGCCCCTCGGCGGTAGCGCTTCACCGCTGAGCAGCCGAGCGCGACATGGGCGCCACCCGAGCTCCAGAGATCCGGTGCGGGTCCTGCGCCAGAATGGGATAATCGTCCTGTCACTGCTCCAACGAGGGAGGGTTGGCCATGCGGGGGATGCGCCTTGCCGCCGGTCTCACCTTTCTTCTTCTGCTTGCCGTGCGAGCCCAATCGCAGGTGCTGGTTTGCCGCGCCAGCAGCGTGTCCGCACCCATGCGGTTGGAAGGACTGGCCGAGCCGGCCGGGGAAATCGTGTTGAGTTGTTCGGGCGGAACGCCGCTCAGCGCGGTCACGATCAACCTGACACTCCTGGCGCCCGTCAACATCACCAACCGCCTCATGGGTCCGGACACCCTGGACGTCAAGCTCGATGTGAACGCCGGCAGCGGCTTCGTGCCGGCAGGCGTTGCTGCCTTGTGGATGCCGCCGGCAGGAGTTGCGTTCAACGGACTCTCGTTCCAGCTGTCGGCCTCGGGCGCGGCGACGCTGCGCATCGGGAATCTACGGCTCGCGGCTGGCCAGTTCCCCAGCTCGCTCGCCGGCCAGCCGGTGCGCATCTCGATCGCATCGGGCGGGCAAGGCCCACTGGCTGTGGACATTCCTCAAGTCGTCGTGGGAAACCTTTCCCATGGGCTGCTGGCCGCGACCTCCACCCTACAGATCTTGTGCACGGGGTCGCGCCTTCCCGACACGCCGACCTTCAGCAACCTGATCGCAGCGGGGACGCGTTTCGCCTCGACGAGGCTTACCGAGGGGAGCGCGGATGCCTTCCGCCCCAAGGGCCCCAATGACGACACGGGCACGCGGTTCCTTGTCCAGTACTCCGGCTTCCCGCCCGGCGCCCGGTTGTTCGTGCCCGAGGTTGTCGCGGGCTCGAGCGCCATCGAGCCGACAGCCGGTGGCGACCTGGGGCTGCCGCCATCGAGCGGCAAATACGCGCCCGCAGCGACCGGCTCGCTGCTTCTGGCGCGGGTGGCGGGAGCAGACTCCGGCGGCGCTGGTGGGAGGCCAGTGTATCGGCCGGGTCCGCCGGGCTCCGGCGTGGTGAGCTTTGACGCGGTGAGCGAAGTGCCGCTTTCCGGCGGTGCGGGCTTCGTGGTCTATGAAGTCATGGACGCCAGCCCGCTGCTGAGGGAGAG
>JBMFPL010000328.1:0-4583 GCA_049969115.1 Bryobacteraceae bacterium
GGGTTCCGCCGTCAACCCGGCGCGCGGGTTGCTCGACGCCCTCATCGAGAACCAATTCCCCGTGGATGTTCTTCCTGAGTGGAAGCTCGAGGAGATCGCTTCCCGGTACCCGCTCATCGTGGTCCCCGACTGGCCGGATCTGGGAGAAACTGTCCGCGATCGCTTGCGCGAGTACGTGCAGCGAGGAGGGAAGCTGCTGGTGGCGGGCGCCGAAAACGCGGCGCTGTTCGCCGCCGAACTCGGGATCAAACTGAACGGTCGCGCCGCCGAGCAAGCGGCCTGGATCCCCGGCGACGAGGTCTTCGCCAACTTCCACGGCCTGTGGCAGCCAGTGGAGCTGGCGGGCGCCGAAACCATCCAGACCCGCTATCCGACTTACGACAGCCGCCAGGGCGGGCAGTGCGCGGCCACGTGGGCGGAATCAGGGCAGGGCGAAATCGTCGGCTTCTACGGCCCGCTGGGGACCGTCTTCGCGTTGACTCACGCTCCCGCCGCGCGCGAGGTGGTGCGCAGGCTGGTGCGCCGGCTGTTTACCCCCATGGTAACGGTCGAGAGCCCTCCCACAGTCGAACTCGTCTTGCGCCGCAAAAACGGCCTCCTGCTGATCCACCTACTCAACGCGACCGCCATGCAGGTCGCGGGCGACTATTCTGCGGTGGATTTCATACCCCCAGTGGGTCCCATCGGGCTCAGCGTGCACTTACCCGGCCCGCCGCGCCGCGCGCGCCTGGAACCCGGCGGCGTCACCATCGAGGGCCGTTGGCAAGGCGGGCATTGGAGCGCCGAGATCCCCCGCCTGGAGCTTCACTCGGTTGTGGCGATCGAGGCTTGAGCGAGCTGCGGGCAAACGTGTTCCCTTGCAAGGTGCGGGTTACGGCCGCTCCTTCAGCCGGTCCAGAAGGTGGAACAGCAGCACCGCCATCAGGGCGTTGGGCAGACCGAATAGCAACGTGGCTTGCCACTCGAAGCCTACCGGCTGGGCCAGCAGGGCGCGCACCGGTAGCCAGTAGAAAAACTGGTGAAAGCAGAAAAAGAAGTAGGCCAGGATCCAGCGCAGCAGCGTGTGATCCACGTCAAAGCGCAGGGAGATCGAGGCAGCGAAGTAACCGACCAGCGTCTTGACGATGCCGTAGATGCCGAGCGGCTGGTGAGAAAGCGAATCCTGCGCCAGGCCGATGGCCGCTCCCAGCACGGCGCCGCGGATAGGACTGCGCCTGAGCAGGGCGAAGTACAAGGTGACCATCAGCGGGATTTCCAGGTAACCGAGCGGCTGGAAAAACCGGGGCACATACACCTGGAAAAGGATGGCCAGCACGGCTACGACGAGCAAAACCCACCGCCGCAGGCGCGCGATGCGTCCTTCCCGCGCGCTCGAGATCAGGATTCTTTCGTCCATGCTTCGATCCCGCTGACTCTCACGACCGTCCCCGTTCAGGAGCCGAACAGGCGGTCGAAGAACTCGCGCGTCCTTTCCTGTATGCGCGCCAGCTCCTGCTCCAGGGGTTCATCGTGCAGGTGGTCCGGCGTCCAGCGGCTGACCAGTTCGGACAGCATCTCAGCATGCGGGCCGCTTCTGGGTAGGGTTCCTTCAGCCTGGCCTGTAATTACGCGCAAACCATGGTCCACGGCGCGGTAAAAAGTGGCGGCGTCGCGGAGGAAGTCGGCGTCCTCGCGATCCAGATGTCCCATTTCTTCGATGACGTCGATTCGAGCTGGCGTGTTGAGCACCTTGTAAAAGATCCCCGCGCCTTTTAGTCGGAGATACATGAGCGAGAAATCAATGTCGTAGTAGCCGCCGCGCCCGGCTTTCAGCGGGTTGATCGCGCCCTGTTCTTTCTCGATGCGGCGGCGCATCTCGGCCAGCCGCGCCCGCGAACGCCCGCTCTGCCCGTAGCGCCGCCAGTCCACCCGCTGGAGTTCCTTGAGAAACTCGGTGCCGCGCTCCGTGTCGCCGGCCACGGCGCGCGCCTTCATGTAGGTGATCCCCTCCCAGGCCTCGGCGCGCTGGGCGAAATAGGACTTGTAAGCGGCATCGGTTTGCACCAGCGGCCCCTCGCGGCCGTCGGGACGCAGGCGCGTGTCCACCGCGAAGATGACGCCCTGGCCTGTGTACGCGCTGGTCAGCGCGATCAGGCGCTCGGCCACGCGAGTCCAGAAAACCATTTCGCCAGCGTCGGCTTCGGGCAGGACAAAGACCAGATCGGCGTCCGAAGCGAGGTCGAACTCGCGCATGCCCAGGCGCCCCAGCGCGATCACTATCATCTGATTGCGCGGTTCATAGCCGGGCGAGGCTGGCGGGTGCGTTGCCGCCACCTGCCGGATAGCCATCGAGTAAGCCGCGGCCAGCACGGCGTCCGCCAGGTCGGAGGTGCGCTCCAGCGTGGCGAAGATCGGCGCAGCCACGCAGATGCTCTCACACTGGATGCGGAACATTTCGCGCCGGAAGAAGCGCCGCAGCTCGACCGGGTCGTTGACCTCGCGCAACGACTCCTGGTAAGCGGGGCGCTCGGCCGGCCGCTCGCGCATTGCTTCCAGCTCGCCGAGTAACTCCGGTGTGCGGATCAATTCTTCGCTAAAGTAAGGACTGTGGTCAAGCAAGTCGAACAAGTAACTCGCTAGCACCGGATCCTCGTCCAGGCGGCGGAGAATATCCGGCGATGCCAGTTTTTCCAGTAAATGCTCGAAGTAAGCCCTGCCCCGCCGCAAACAACCGCGCGCCAGCGACATGGCCAGTTGCGGCGCGCGTTCGTCGAGAGTGCGCATCAGGGTAGTAGCCACCTGCCCGGGAGTTTCGAGCGCCGCAGCCTGGGGCTGGTCAGGGAGCGTGACAGGCTGGTAGTAAGACGGCTGCTGGGCGTGGATGACGCGCTCGTAGATCTCGCGGACCTCCTCCAGGTGCCGGTTCAACTCGCTCAGGAGCAGGCCGGCGCTGGGACGCTGGCCGATCTGGTTGAAAGGCATGCGGCGGGCCAGGGCCCCCAGTTCTTGCTCGGAGACGGGCAGCGTATGCGTCTGGCGGTCTTCCACGATTTGCAGCCGGTGTTCCAGGTGACGCAGGAACTGGTAGGCGGAAACCAGTCGTGAATACTCTCGCGGCGAAAGCAGGTTCTTGTCGCGCAGCCGGAACAGCGCCAGCAGGGTGCCTCCGTGTCGCACCCATGGTTCGCGCCCCCCGTGCAAGCGTTGCAGGCACTGGACCAGGAATTCGATGTCGCGGATGCCCCCAGGCGCCAGCTTGATGTCCAGCCCGCTCGCTACGCGCCGCCCCGCGAGCTTCTGGCCGATGCGCTCCCGGGCCGCCAGGGCAGCCTCGACTACGGAAAAATCCAGGGTGCTCGAGTAGATCAGCGGCTCGATGGATTCCAGCAGGCGCGCGCCCAGCTCCCGGTCCCCCGCCGCTGGGCGCGCCTTGATCAGCATTTGCAGCTCCCAGTCCCGCGCGCGCTGAAGATAGTAAGTCCGGGCGGCCTCGAGCGAGAGCGCGATCTCCCCCAGCCTGCCATCGGGCCGCAACCGAAGATCCACCCGGTAACACTGTCCTTCGGGCGTGATGGCCGAGAGCAGATTGGTAAGCTGGCAAGCGAGCTTATGAAAGAACTCCTTGTTCGTGATGACCTCCGGCCCCCCGGTCCGTCCGCTGGCCGAATACACGTACATGAGGTCAATGTCCGAGCTGTAATTCAGCTCCATGCCCCCGAGCTTGCCCAGCGCGATGACGCAGAAAGTGGCCGGATCTGGTCCCTCCTGACCCTCCTCCCGGCGCGGCGCGCCGTAACGGCGAAGCAGCTCCCGCTGGAGGCGAGTTAAGGCGACTTCCAACACGGCGTCCGCCAGGCTGGATAACTCGAGCGTCGTTTCCGCCAGCGTGGCCAGGCCCATGACGTCACGAGCCACGATGCGCACCAGTTGCCGGCGGCGGAAACGCGCCAGGCTCGCCGCGGCCGGCACGCCCTCGGGCAGTTCCCGCTCCAGCCGCGCCCGATAGTCCTCGAAGCTAAGCAACCGGTCCAGGTCGCTGGACGCAACCAGTTCTTCTACCCATTCCGGGTGCGCTGTGACGGCGTCGGCCAGGAAACGGCTCGCCGAGAAGACCGCCGTCAGCAAGGGCAGGGCCGCAGGCAGCTCGGCGAGGCGCCGGAATGCGGCCGGCTGGTCTCGCGCCAACCGCTCCAAGCCGGCCACGGCTGCATCGGGATCGGCGGCCGAAGCCAGGACAGCGCCGATCTTTTCGACCTGCTGTGGGGAGGCGACCCGTCCGACGCACTCCAGCGCCTCTTCGGCGCGCGTCCGGTCACGAAACTCGATTTGCCGCGCCCAAGACGGCATCGCCCGCCTGCCGTTTCTCCACGCCGATTATAGCCTGCAGGCCAGGGCGTGTCGGGCGCGGCAGCGGCGCTCAGATGTCGTAGTACAGCTCGAACTCGTAAGGATGCGGCCGCAGCCGCACCGCCTCCGCCTCGTTCTTGCGCTTGTAAGCAATGTAAGTTTCCAGCAATTCCTCGGTGAACACTTCGCCCTTGAGCAGGAAGGCGTGGTCCTGTTCCAGGCAATCGAGGGCCTCGTCGAGCGAAGCCGGCATCGAG
>JBMFPL010000329.1:0-4577 GCA_049969115.1 Bryobacteraceae bacterium
GCCCGCCACTACCCCACGCGCGTCCGGTCGGCCGCCCACCACGACCGGCTTGCCTCTGAGCGACGGATCGAAGAGTTCTTCCACCGAGACAAAGAAGGCATCCATGTCCACGTGGAAGATCGTCCTCATGGGGAGATCCGCTGCTTGCGGGCAACTAGCACGCGGGGGCGTCCCGCCAGATCGGGCCATACGCGCAGATCGTCCCAGCCGGCCTCCAGCATCGCGCGCACAGGATCCAGGGCGGAGTAGCCGAGTTCGACGACGAGCCGCCCGCTGCCCACCAGGGCCCGCTGCGCTTCGCGAATCAGTCGCGCGTAGACGGCGAGGCCGTCAGGGCCGGCGAGCAGCGCGATACGAGGCTCGTGGTCGCGCACCTCGCGGGGCAGCGAAGCGGCCTCCTCTTCGGCGACGTAGGGCGGGTTGCTGACCACCAGGTCGAGACTGGAATCCTTGAAGGCCGCCAGAAGGTCGCAAGCCACCAGCCCGATACGTGCGCCCAGCCGGCGAGCATTTTCCGCAGCCACCGCCAGCGCGGCGAGGGAGATGTCGGTAGCCCAGATCCAACGGCCGGTTTCCAGGCTCAGGGTCACGGCGATGGCGCCCGAGCCGCATCCCACGTCCACGATGTTGCGGGCGGCGTCGGCGAACTGGAGCGCGGCTTCCACCACGTGCTCGGTTTCGGGGCGCGGGATAAGAACGTCCGGGGTGACCTTGAACGGGCGGCCGTAGAATTCCTGTTCGCCCGTGATGTACTGCGTGGGCTTGCCCGCGAGCCGTTCGGCGATCATGCGCTCGTAGCGGGCGGCGGCCTCGGGCGGCAGGCATTCTTCGGGATGCGCGTAGAGATAAGCGCGCGGCTGCCTGAGCAGGGAAGCCAGCAGAACCTCCGCGGTCAAGCGAGGGGCGTCAACCCCCGCTTCTTCAAGACGCCGGGAGGCTTGCCGGAGCACCTTCGCGAGATCCATCTTGAGCCACCACCGGCTCGATCTGTTGCTTGAGTCGCTCCGCCTGGTAGTAAGTGGTAAGCGCGTCAATCAGGGGATCCAGGCGCCCGTCAAGGATGCTGTCCAACTGGTAGAGAGTAAGTCCGATGCGGTGGTCGGTAACGCGGTTCTGCGGGAAGTTATAAGTGCGGATCTTCTCGCTGCGGTCGCCCGTGCCCACCATGCTGCGACGCTCGGCGCCGATTTCCGCGCGCTGCCGCTCGACTTCCCGCTCGTAAAGGCGGGAGCGGAGCACGCGCAGCGCCTTGGCCTTGTTCTTGATCTGCGATTTCTCGTCCTGGCAGGTAACCACCAGGCCCGTGGGCAGGTGCGTGACGCGGACCGCCGAGTAAGTCGTGTTGACCGACTGGCCGCCGGGTCCCGATGAGCAAAAAGTGTCAATGCGCAGGTCCTTGGGGTCTATTTCCACTTCCACTTCGTCCGGCTCGGGCAGCACGGCCACGGTCACAGCCGAGGTGTGGATGCGCCCCTGCGCCTCGGTCTCCGGCACTCGCTGTACGCGATGGACGCCGCTTTCGTACTTGAGCTTGCTATAAACCTTGTCCCCGCTGACCAGGGCGATGATTTCCTTGTAGCCGCCAACCTCGGACTCGCTGACCGAGGAGATTTCCACCCGCCAGCCCTGCGATTCGGCATAGCGCGCGTACATGCGGAAGATCTCGGCGGCGAAGAGCGTGGCCTCGTCGCCGCCCGTGCCCGCGCGGATCTCCAGCAGCACGTTCTTGTCGTCGTTGGGATCCTTGGGCAGCAACAGGACCTTGAGGTCCTGCTCCACGCGTGCCCGCTCGCGCTCCAGCCGCTCGATTTCTTCCTCCGCCAGCTTGCGGAGCTCGTCGTCGGACTCCTCGAGCAGTTGGCGGGCCTGCGCCAGCTCGCTGTCCAGCTTCATCCATTCCCGGTAACGCGCCACGATGGGATCGAGCTCGGCGTGGGCCTTGGCCGTTTTGCGGTAGCGCTCCGGGTCCTGGATGAGGGCGGGATCCGCCATCTGGCGCGTCAGCTCCTCGAAGCGCGCCTCGATCTCATCCAACTTGCGCGCGTATTGCATCATGCCTGCGCACTCACGCGATCACGGGCTCGCCGCCCTGCGCCTTCTCCAGTTCGAGCGCTCCCTCCAGGGCGTGGATGGCCACCGCCACCTGGTCGTCCGCCGGCGGCCGCGTGGTGACCCGCTGCAACCACAACCCGGGCGCCGCCACCGTCGCCAGCAGCCAGCGCCGGCCGCGCGCCGCCGCCCGGATCACTTCATAGCTTACACCGGCGATGAGCGGCAGCAGCAGCACCCGCGAGGCGAACCTCGATGCGAAATCATCGAACGGCAACGCGGCATAGGCGGCGATGGAAACCAGCATGACCACCATCAGGAAGCTGGTGCCACAGCGCGGGTGCAGCGTGCTGAAGCGCTGCGCATTTTCCACGCTCAACGGCCCGCCAGCCTCGAAGGCGAAGACAACGCGATGCTCGGCGCCGTGGTACTCGAAGACCCGCCGGATGTCCTTCCAGCAGGAGATGCCCAGCAGGAAGCCCACGAACAGGACGATGCGGATGGCCCCATCCACGAGATTGAAAGCGATGCGGCCCTCGATGGCGGGCAGCCAGGCGCCCAGCCTGGTAGTCAGATAGAGCGGCACGAACTTGTAAAGGAAGATGAAGGAGGCCAGCGACAGCACGAGGTTGGCGGCCATAAGGCCCGGGCTGATCGCGGGTTTGCCCGTCTGGCGTCTGTCCTCGGGCAGGGCCGCGTTGGCCGAAAACCGCAACGCTTTCATGCCCAGCCACAAGGCCTGGCCGAGCGTGCCGATGCCGCGCAAAACCGGCCAGCCGAAAGCGCGGTATTTCTCGGAAAGTTTGGTGAGCGGGGCCTCTTCGGTCACTAACTCGCCGTCCAGACGGCGCACCGCCACGCAGTAACTGTGCGGGCAGCGCATCATGACGCCTTCGATCACGGCCTGCCCGCCGACCAGTGTCTCGTCTTCGCTCGGGGCGAGCAGATGTGCCTGCGCCAGCAGGCGGACAAACCACGGAGAACGCAACGAAGGAAGGCCTCCCTCCTGCTTTCGAGTATATCCCCTCAGGGGCGGCCGCCGCCCGCGGCGCACTCAGCCCGGCGTGCCGGGAGGCTCGTCGAGCCATTCCGGACGCCGCAACACAGGCCGGGGCCGCGAGCCGTCGGGAGGCCCGATGATGCCCTCGCGTTGCATGCGATCGAGCAGGCGCGCTGCCCGCCCGTAACCCAGTCGCAGCCGCCGTTGCAGCACCGAGGTCGAGGCTTTGCCCAGCTCGCAGACGACCCTGACCGCCTCCCGGTACAGCGGGTCCTCCTGGGTTTCTCCTGCCTCCGCGCCCTCGGCTTGTTCTTCCTCCTCGGGCGGAGGCGCCAGCAGGAAGGACTGGTCATAGTCCGGCGTGGCCTGCGCTTTCCAGAACTCCACCACGCGGTTGATCTCGGCCTCGGTCACCAGGGCGCCGTGCACGCGGGTCAGGCGCGTGGAACCGGGCGGCAGAAAGAGCATGTCGCCGCGGCCCAGCAGGTGCTCGGCGCCCATCACATCGAGAATGGTGCGCGAGTCCACGCGTGTGGCTACGCGGAAGCTGATGCGCGCCGGGAAATTGGCCTTGATCAGCCCGGTGATGACATCCACGCTGGGCCGCTGCGTGGCCAGCACCAGATGCATGCCCACCGCGCGGGCTCTCTGCGCCAGCCGGGTGACCGATTGCTCGACGTTGTGGCCCTCGACAATCATCAGGTCCGCCAGCTCGTCAATCACGATGAGCACGTAAGGCAGCGGTTCCAGCTCGTCTTCCTCGCCAAAAAGCGTGCCCGCCTGCGCCTGGAACTGCTCGAACTTGCGGTGGTACTGCTCGATGTTGCGCACGCCGGCGGCGGCCAGCAACCGAGAGCGGCGCTCCATCTCGAGCACCGCGTTGCGCAGCGCGTTGGCGGCCTTGCGCGCGTCGGTAATCACCGGCGTGAGAAGGTGGGGGATGCCCTCGTAAAGGCCCAGCTCCAACTGCTTGGGATCCACCAGGATCATGCGCACCTGCTCGGGCGTGGACTTGAACAGCACGGACATGATGAAGCAGTTCAGCAGCACGCTCTTGCCCGAGCCGGTGGAACCCGCGATGAGCAGATGCGGCATGGCCTCCAGCGGCGCCACTTTGATGCGCCCGGCCACGTCCTTGCCCAACGGCAGGGTGAGCTGCGAGGGTGAGCGCTGGAACTCCTCGGATTCCAGTACCTGCCGCAGCAGGATCAATTCGCGCCTGGCGTTGGGGACCTCGATGCCCACCGTGGGGCGGCCGGGAATGCGCTCGATCAGGATGGATTCCGCCTGCAAGCCCAGGCAAAGGTCTTCGGAGAGCGCCACAATGCGGCTATACTTGATGCCCGCGTCGGGCTTGAATTCGAAGGTGGTGACCACCGGCCCTGGGTTGATCTGCACGACCGACCCGAGCACGCCGAACTCCTTGAACTTGGCCTCGATGCGGGCGGCGATCTGATGCAGTTCCTGCTCGTCATAGCCGCTGCGGCCCGGGGCCTCGTTGAGCAGGTCGGTGGCAGGCAGCCGGTAC
>JBMFPL010000330.1:0-4537 GCA_049969115.1 Bryobacteraceae bacterium
GCCTGGAAGCGTTGCGCTGCATGCTGGCCGTCTTCGGCGAAGGCAAGACCACAGCGGAGGCAGTGCGCGAGGCGCTCGGGCTGTCGAGCGAAGAGCTCGATGCGCGCTTTTTGGCGTGGCTCGAGCGGCAGTTGCGTGTCCCGCTCGAAGGCTTGCCTGTGTGGCGCGAGGGCATGAAGCGATTGGCGGAAGCGGCGCGGGCGGGTCGCCACGAAGACGTCCTCCGCGAGGGACCCGTGGTGCGGGACCTTTACCCAGACTACGTCGAGGCAGGCAGCGCTTACGAGCTGCTGGCCGCGGCGTACCTGGCTGCGGGCGACATGGAAGCGGCGCGCCGCGAACTCGCGGCTTGGGCTGGCAGGGGAGGCCGGGATCCCGCGCTGCTCAAACAACTGGCGGCGTTGGAGGCCGAGGCGGGCCGCAAGCAGGAAGCGGCTCAGACGCTGGAGTGCGTGCTGTACGTGGCCTCGGGCGACGAGGAAACGCATCGCGCGCTGGGCGATCTTCTGCTCGAGCTGGGCCAGCCGGAGCGCGCGATTCGCGAGTACCGCGTGGTGCTTGCGCTCGGCCCGGCGGACGTGGCCGCGGCGCATTACAACCTGGCGCGCGCCTGCTGGGCGGCGCAGCGGCTGGACGAAGCCAGAGAGCACGTGCTCGCGGCCCTGGAGGCCGCGCCCGGCTACCGCCCGGCGCAGAAGCTGCTGCTGGAGCTGAACCCTTGAATCCGTTGATCACAGGAGGGGGGATGGCGACCGCGACAACCATCCAAGCGGCCGAACTCAAGCAAAGGATCGAGCGTTTCCAGCAGGTGCACCGCGAAATCGTGCGTCAGGTGCGGCGCGTGATCGTGGGGCAGGAGGAGGTGCTGGAACAAGTTCTGATCGCCCTGTTCGTGGGCGGCCACTGCCTGATCACCGGCCTGCCTGGAACGGCGAAGACGCTGCTGGTGCGCACCATCGCGCAGACCCTGGGCCTGGCTTTCAAGCGCATCCAGTTCACGCCCGACTTGATGCCGTCTGACATCACGGGAACCGACATCATCGAAGAGGATCCGGCCACCGGGCGCCGCACCTGGACGTTCGTTCCCGGCCCTATCTTCGCCAACGTGTTGCTGGCCGACGAGATCAACCGCACGCCGCCCAAGACCCAGTCGGCCCTGCTCGAAGCGATGCAGGAACTTTCCTGTACGGTGCGCGGCAATCACTACAAGCTGCCCTCGCCTTTCTTTGTGCTGGCCACGCAGAATCCCATCGAACTGGAGGGCACTTACCCACTGCCCGAAGCGCAGCTCGATCGTTTCCTTTTTAACACCGTGCTCGACTACCTGAGCGCGGAGGAGGAAATCCAGGTCATCGATCTGACCACGACGACTCAGGTGGCGCAGGTCGAGGCCGTGACCAACGCCGAGGAGCTCCTGGAGTTCCAGCAACTGGTGCGCATGGTTCCCATCGCGGAGTCGGTGGCCCGCCACGCGGTGGAGCTGGTGCGCGCCACCCGGCCCAGCGATCCGTCGGCGCCGGAGTTCATACGCAAGTACGTCAATTACGGCTCCAGCGTGCGCGGCGCGCAGTTCCTGGTGCTGGCAGCCAAGGCGCGCGCCCTGATGCGGCGGCGCTACCACGTCACCTACGAAGACATCCGCGCGCTCGCCATCCCCATCCTGCGCCATCGCATTCTGCTCAACTTCTACGCCGAATCGGACCGGCTGCGATCGGACGACATCCTGCGGCGGCTGCTGGAGGCAGTTCCCGCGCCCGCCGCGTGAGGCACGCCATGCTCCAGCGCTTCCTGGACCCGGGGGTTCTGGCGGGCATCGCCAGTCTCGACCTGGTGGCCAAGACCGTGGTCGAAGGCTTCATCGCGGGCCTGCATCGCTCGCCGGACTTCGGTTTCAGCCAGGAATTCGCCGAATATCGCGCTTACGCGCCGGGCGACGATTTGCGCTACGTGGATTGGAACGTCTTCGCGCGCACCGAGCGCTGCTACCTGAAGCGCTACCGTGGCGAGACCAACACGGCGGTCACGGTGCTGCTCGACGCCAGCGCGAGCATGGGCTTCGGCTCCCGCCGCATCGTCAAGCTCGACTACGCGCGTTACCTGGCGGCTTCCCTGTTCTACCTGGCCAACCGCCAGCGCGACGCGGCGGGGTTGATCGTTTTCGACGACGAGGTCCGCGATGTGGTGGCGCCCTCCTCGCGCCACGGCCAGCTTTCGCGGCTGCTGCACGCCCTCGAGTGCGCCCGCGCCGGCCGCCGCACCGATTACGCGCGGCCGTTCCTGCACCTGCTCGATCACCTGCGCCGCCGCGGCATCGTGGTGGTGATCTCGGATTTCTACGCCCCGCCCGGCGAGGTGGTGCGGACCATGGCCCCGGTGCGCTTCCGTGGCAGCGAGCTCATCCTGTTTCACGTGCTCGATCCTGAAGAACTGCGCCCGGCCTTCGATCAGCCGCTGCTGCTGGTGGATGCGGAAACGCGCGAACGCATGGAGGTGGCGCCCGAATATGCGCGGCGCGAATACCGCGCCCGCATTGAAGCTCACGTGGCGGCCTTACGGGAACAGGCGCGCCAGGCGGGCATGGATTACTACCTCGCGGAGACGGGCCGGCCGCTGGATGAGGCATTGCGCGAATACCTGAGCGTGAGGCAAGGGAGGATGTAAATGGGGTTGCTGGCGCCGTGGTTCCTGGCCGGATTGCTAGCCCTGGGCCTCCCTGTGTGGCTGCACCTGCTGCGCCGCCGCCAGGCTTCGCCGCGCGAGTTCGCATCGCTGATGCTATTCGAGCCGAGGCGCGACAGCTCGGTGCGGCAGCGCCGCCTCCGTTATCTTCTGCTGCTGGTTTTGCGTTGCCTGGTGCTGGCTGCGCTGGTGATCGCCTTCACCCGCCCGTATCGCGATGCGCCCGCGGTCGCGGCCGTGGGCGATCGCCTCGTGGTCTTCGCGCTGGATGAGTCCTTCAGCATGCGCCAAGGGGACCGCTTCGAGCGCGCGCGCAGCGAAGCCTTGCGCGAGCTGGGTCACTTGGCTGCCGGCCAGCGCGTCCAGGTCATCGCTTTTGCCTCCTCGGCGCGCGTGCTCGTCGGGCCATCGCTTGATCGCGAGCAGGCGCGCGCGGCCATCGCCTCGCTCCAGCCCGGCGACGGTCGAACTTCCTATGCGGAGTTGGTCCGGGCCCTGCGGTTGATCGCCGAAGTCCGGCGCGGTCCCGTGCTCGCGCACGTGTTCACCGACTTGCAGCGCAGCGGGATGCCGGCGTCGTTCCGCGATTTGGCGCTGCCCGCCGGGGTCGAGATAAGGCTGCACCCTGTGACTGCTGCGGGGCTGGATAACTGGGCTGTCGAATCGGTCAGCGTTCCTTCTGCGGTTTACGGCGCGCGCAAGGTCCGCGTGCAGGCCACCGTGGCCAGCTTTGCCAGTCAGGACGCACGCAGGCGAGTTCAGCTCGTGCTGGACGGGCGCGCAGTGGAAATGCGAGAAGCGGAGCTGCCCGCGGGCGCGCGAGCCACGGTGGAGTTTTCGTTGCCTGAACTCGGCTTTGGCGGGCACCGGGGTGAGGTGCGGATCGAGCCCGCGGACGCGTTCGCTCAGGACGACTGGCGAGCGTTCGCTGTTCAGCGGCTGGATCCGCTGGCCGCGCTCTTCCTTGGTGATGCCCGCGACAGGCGCTCGTGGTTGTACTTCAGCACCGCGCTGGAAGCATCGGGGTTGGGCGCTTTCCGGCTCGAGCGGGCGACGCCCGAACAGGCGGCCCCGATCAGGCCGGGGCAGTACGCGTTCGTGGTTCTTTCCGACGTCGCCGGCCTGCCGGCGGCGCTGGCGCGTTCGCTCAGCGAATATGTGGAGACGGGCGGAGCGGTGTGGATGACGCTGGGACCCGCAGCGGCAGTGCGCGGAGAGTCGGTATTGCCGTGGGCGCCGCTGGCCTCGGACGGGCAGGGAAACACGGAGTACCGGACCGTGGGTGAACTCGATGCGTCGCACCCGTGCCTGGAAGGCCAGGGCAAGTGGGAGGGCGTGAAGTTCTACCGGGCAGTCGCCACCGAACCCGGCGATGCGCGCGTGCTGGCGCACCTCTCCGACGGCACGCCGCTGTTGTGGGAGAAGCAGGTGGGCGCCGGGCGGCTGCTGGTTTTCGCGTCCACTTTCGACAACATCGGCAACGACCTGCCGCTGCGTGCAGTCTTCGTTCCTTTCGTCGAGCGTACGGCTGCGTATCTTGCGGGCCTGGACGAAGCGCCGGGCAGCGTCGTGGTGGACACTGTGTTGCCGCTCCGCGGAGCTGGCGCGCGCGGCGTGGCGGCCGAGGTGACCGGGCCGGATGGCGAGCGGCTGGTCAGCCTCGGTGACGCGGTAGCTGGCGTCACGCTGAAGAGGGCCGGTGATTACCAGGTGCGCAGGCCGGGCGGGCGGAACCTCACGGTGGCGGCCGCTGCTGACCCGCGCGAATCGGACCTGAGGCTGGCGCCGGAGGATATGCTCGCCGTGTGGCGCGCCGCTTCGGGCGCCGGTCCGCAGGAACAGGTGACCGCGGTCGGGC
>JBMFPL010000331.1:0-4504 GCA_049969115.1 Bryobacteraceae bacterium
GGTGACCGGGGCTGGCTGCTCGATCCGGCGACGGGCGAAAAACTGGCCGAAGTCGAGCACACCTACGCACCCGTGCCCGGGCTGATCGCGCACCGCGTTCGCGCGCTGGCGCCGCTGGAAGCGGGGCGGCCGGTGTGCGCCCAGGTAGACGTGGAGCGGCGCCGGGCCACCATGCGCAACCACACAGCCACGCACCTGCTCCATGCTGCCCTGCGCGAGGTGCTGGGGCCTCATGTGAAGCAGGCCGGCAGCGTGGTCGAACCCGAGCGCCTGCGCTTTGACTTTACTCATTACGCGGCCATGGATGAGGCCGAGCTGGAGGAGGTCGAGCGGCTCGTCAACCGGCGCATCCTCGAGAATCTGCCCGTGCAAGCTGAGGTCATGGAGCTGGAGCAGGCGCTGGCCACCGGGGCGATAGCCCTGTTCGGCGAGAAATACGGCGACCGGGTGCGCGTGGTCAGCGTGCCCGGATTCAGCCGTGAGCTGTGCGGAGGCACGCACGTGGCCCGCACCGGCGATATTGGCCTGATGAAGATCGTTTACGAAAGCTCGATTTCGGCCGGGGTGCGCCGGATCGAAGCGGTCACGGGCGAAGCGGCCTGGAAGCGTTTCCGCCAGGTGCAGGGCAGACTGGCGCAGATCGTCGGCCTGCTCCGCGTGCCCGAAGACGACGTGGTCGAGCAACTGGAGAAGGTGCTGGCCGAGCGCAAGGCGCTGGAGAAGCAGCTCGAGCAACTCAAGAACAAGGTTGCCCAGTCGGAAACAGAACGGCTGCGCCAGCAGGCGGTGCCGGTCAAATCCGTGCAGGTGGTGGCCGCCGCGGTCAGTGCGATGGACCGCGCGCAATTGCGCTCGCTGGCCGATTCCCTGCGCAACCAGGGTGTGGACGTGGTCGTGCTGGCCGCGCCCGGCGGGGAGATAGTGGCCGCGGTGCGCAAGGAGCTGGCGGGCAAGCTGCACGCCGGCAAGCTCATCCAATCCACGGGAGCGCGCGGGGGAGGCCGCCCCGATCTGGCCGAGGGCGGGCTGAAAGACGCCGCCAGCCTGGAAGAAGCCCTGCGGCGGGTGGCGCCCGCGGTCGAGGCCATGCTGTGAAGATCCCGGTCGTGGTGGTGGGCGCGGGGCCCAACGGCCTGGCCTGCGCCATCGAGCTCCAGCGGGCAGGCATCCAGAGTCTAATCCTGGAGAAAGGATGCCTGCTCAACTCGATCTATAACTATCCTACTCACATGACCTTTTTCACCACGCCCGAGTTGCTCGAAATCGGCGACATTCCTTTCACCTGCGCCGGGGAGAAACCCACGCGGTTGGAAGCGCTCAAGTACTACCGCGGAGTGGCCCGATATTACCGGCTGCTCATCCGTCAGTACGAGCGTGTGGAGAGAATCGAGGGAAAGGACGGGCAGTTCCGCATTTACAGCCGGGGCCGGTTCGGTAGCGAACGCAGTTACGAAGCCGCCAAGGTGGTGCTGGCCACCGGCTACTACGATTGCCCCAACTTACTGGGCGTGCCTGGAGAGGAGCTTCCCAAGGTAACTCACTATTACAAGGAGCCGCATCCTTATTACGACACGGACGTGGCGGTCGTCGGCGGCCGCAATTCCGCCGCCATCGCCGCCCTGGAGCTTTACCGGGCAGGCGCTCGCGTGACGTTGATCCACCGGGGCGAGACGCTCTCGGATCACATCAAGTACTGGATCCGGCCCGATCTGGAAAACAGGATTCGTAACGGCGAGATCAGGGCCTTGTTCCGATCGCGCGTAATCGAGATCCTGCCTGAGGCGATTTTGGTGGAGACGCCCCAGGGCAGGATCCGGCTGGCCAACGATTTCGTGCTGGCCATGACCGGTTACCGGCCCGATACCGAGTTTCTGGCCTCGCTGGGGATCGAGTTCGACCCGCAGACCCAACGACCGCTGACGAATCCGGATACTCTGGAAAGCCAGCGCCGGGGGATTTATCTTGCCGGCGTGGTGGTGGCGGGCATGCACACCAACGAGATTTTCATCGAAAACGGACGGCTTCACGCGCAGCGCATCGCCCGCGACATCGCGGCCCGCCTCCGGATCACTTCCAGTTCAGGATCCTGAGGGCATTGGCCCGGTAGAGCTTTTCGAGCGTTTCGGGGGAAAGCTCGAGCCCGTAATATCGCCACCAGATGCGGCCGGGCAGGTACTCGTCCGGGGTTTCCAGCAAGCGCCACCACATGCGGTACATGTGGGCCTCGCGTCCCATGTCGGTGCCGAAGAGCACCCGGTCGCTGTAATACTCGAGGAACCGGCGGGCGAAGCGCGGTTGCCGTCCCAGCTCGTAGTCGCGCGCCGAGATGTCCACGTAAAGGTTGGGGAAGCGATCGAGCGCGCGGGCGAGCGCGCCCAGGTCGTTGCCCTGGTTACTCAGATGGCAAAGAATGAAGGTGGTTTTGGGGTGGCGGGCGAGCAAACGGTCGCGCCGGGCCAGTAACTCCTCGTAACTGAGGACGTCCTTGCCGTAGAGGTTGAAATGCTGAAAATCAGGGGTGCGCTCCTGGGTGGGTCCGAGCGGCCGCCAGCAGGAAGGGTGATCGGCCACGTGCAGGTTGACCGGCAAGCCGAGCTCGGCGCACTTGCGCCACAGCGGGTCCAGGCGCGGGTCATCCAAGTGCAGCCGTTTGCCGGGCGGGCGGCTTTCCTCCTGCAAGCCCGATCCCTTGTCGGTAAGCTCGCCGACGCCCCGGGCTCCCAGGCGGTAGCAGCGCTCCAGCTCGCGCACGACGCGCTCGGGGTAGTCCGGGGCGTCAATGTCGCGGGTGTCAATGGAGCACCATAACTGGAAGCGGTCGGGATATCGCTTCAGGTAGAGCTCGACCTGCCGGGCAAACTCGTCACCGATGGCCCCGCTGAACACAATGGACTTTTCGATGCCCACCTCATCCATGGTGCGCACCCACTCGTCCACGTCGGCAGGGGTTTGGATGTTGCTCATGGAGGTGTGGGTGTGCACGTCAATCACCGGGAAGCGCGCTTTGTCCACGCGGGTTTCGGGAACCACCAGCGAGGATTCGGGCCGGTAATCTTTGAGCAGGACCGTATCCATGGGTCCCGGCTGGACCTTGACGCCGTACTTGACCGTCTCCTGCTGCTGCGGCCATCCGAGCGCGGCAGCCAGCCAGGCCAGCCACAAGCCATATCGGGTCATGCCATTAATGGTATCATTCGTTTTCCCGGAGGACCGAAAGCCATGCTGAGCCGACGAGATCTGTACCGGCTGGCGGCAGCCTCGCTGCCTGCCCAGCTTTTGGCCGCCAAAGCCGATTCGCGCATCCGCGGGGTGCCCATCGGGGCGCAAAGCTACAGCTTCCGCGACCGCTCGCTGGAGGAGGCCATCAAGGCCATGAACGACATCGGCCTCACCTACTGCGAGATGTGGCAGGGGCACGTGGAGCCGCGCAAGGCCTCGCGCGAAGAACTGCGCAAGTGGCGGCTGGAAACACCCCTGAGCGTGTTCGAGGAGGTCCGCCAGAAGTTCCGGAAGGCGGGCATCACCCTGTGCGCGTACAACTACAGCTTCCGCGATGACTTTACTGATGAGGAGATCGCTCGCGGCTTCGAGATGGCCAGGGCGCTCGGGGTGCAAGTGATCACCGCTTCGGCTACGGTTAGCGTGGCCAGGCGCGTGGATCCTTTCGCCCAGAAGGCGCGCATCACGGTGGCTATGCACAACCACTCCGTCATCAGGCCGAACGAGTTCGCGCGGCCCGAGGATTTCGAAGAGGCCATGCGCGGGGCATCGCGGTACATCGGGGTGAACCTGGACATCGGTCACTTCGTAGCCGCAGGCTACAATCCGGTGGATTACATCGAGAAACACCACGACCGGATCCCGGTCATCCACCTGAAGGACCGCAAAAAGAATCAGGGGCCCAATGTGCCCTTCGGCGAGGGTGACACTCCCATTCGTGAGGTGCTGCAACTGATCGCGCGCAAGCGGCTGAAGATCTACGCCATGATCGAGTACGAATACAAGGGCACGGACACGGTGGAAGAAGTGCGCCGCTGCTACGAGTACTGCCGGAAGGCGCTGGCTTGAGGACAAGCTCATGGTGCGAGTTCTGACTGCCCTGCTTGCGGCCGCGTGCCTGGCCTGTGCACAAGGCGGCAAGGAACCGTTGCCGCCCCCCGACGCAGCCGACGTATCCTACGGCCCGCACGAGCGAAACGTTCTGGATCTCTGGAAGGCGCACTCGGCGAAGCCCACGCCGCTGGTGATTTACATTCACGGCGGCGGCTTCCGGGCGGGCGACAAGCGGACGCTGCCGCCCGCGCTGTTGAAGCGCCTGCGGGAAAACGGCATGTCGGTGGCGGCGATCAATTATCGGTTTTCGCAACACGCGCCCTTCCCGGCTCCGATGGAGGATGGCGCGCGGGCGGTGCAGTACCTACGTTTGCGAGCCAAGGAATGGAATCTGGACCCGAAGGCTTTCGGGGCGACGGGCGCTTCCGCCGGGGCGGGCATGTCGCTGTGG
>JBMFPL010000332.1:0-4459 GCA_049969115.1 Bryobacteraceae bacterium
TGGTGAGACCGTGATCATCGCGCCGCCTGCGGGGCTCAAGGACGGCGCCCGGGTGGAGGTGGAGCAGTGAGCGGCGCCCAGCAGCTCGGCCCGGCCGGCCGCGTAGCGCGGGCTTTCATTGACTCCAAGCTGACGCCGCTGATCATTGTGGCCTCGCTGGCGCTGGGCGCGTTCGCCGTGCTGATGCTGCCGCGCGAGGAGGAGCCGCAGATCAAGGTGCCCATGATTGACATCTTCGTGGGCATGCCAGGGGCGTCGGCGCGGGAGGTGGAGGAACGCGTCACCAAGCCGATGGAAAAACTGCTCTGGGAAATCCCGGGGGTGGAGTACATCTATTCGACCTCCAGCCCCGGGGGAGCTATGGCTGTGGTGCGCTTCTATGTGGGCGAAGACGAGGAGGAATCCATCGTCAAGCTCAACCAGAAGATGTTTGCCAACTTCGATCTGATCCCGCCGGGCGCCATGCCGCCGCTGATCAAGCCGCGCTCGATTGACGACGTGCCCATCCTGGCGCTGACCCTGTGGAGCGCGCGCTACGGCCCCTTCGAGCTCCGCCGCATCGCGGCGCAGCTTCACGATGCGATCAAGCAGACGCCCGACGTTTCTGCGGTGGAGATCGTCGGCGGGCAGCGCCGGCAGATCCGCGTGATCCTGGACGGGGCGCGGTTGACGGCTTATGGAATGACGTCCCTGGAAGTCTACCAGGCGCTGGGCGCGGCGAACCGGCGTCTGTCCTCGGGCGCATTCGCGCAAGGCAACCGGGAATTCCTGCTCGAGACAGGCGATTTCCTGCGCAGCGCTGCGGACGTGGCGGGCGTGGTGGTGGGCGTCGCCAACCAGAAGCCGGTCTACGTGCGGGATGTGGCGCGCGTGGAGGACGGCGGCGAAGAGCCTTCTCAGTATGTGCACTACGCGGGACGCGACGGCGTTTTCCATCCCGCGGTCACCATCGCCGTCTCCAAGCGCAAGGCAACCAATGCCATCACCGTGGCCAACAGAGTGCTCCGGCGCGTGGAGGCGTTGCGGGGCAGCGTCATCCCGCCGGGAGTCGAGCTGAGCATCACGCGTCACTACGGGGAAACGGCGGCCGAGAAATCCAACGAGCTGCTGCTGCACATGCTGATCGCGGTGATCTCGGTGAGCCTGCTGATCGGCGTGGCGCTGGGCCGCCGCGAGTCGCTCATCGTGTTCATCGCCATTCCGGTGACGCTGGCGCTCACCCTGGCCGTGTTCTATCTTTACGGCTACACGCTGAACCGGATCACCCTGTTCGCGCTGATCTTTTCCATCGGCATCCTGGTGGACGACGCCATTGTGGTGGTGGAGAATGAGGCGCGGCACGCACGGCTGCCCGTCAACCGCAACCGGCCCCTGATGGCGGTGGCGGTGGAAGCGGTGGACGAGGTGGGCAATCCCACCATCCTGGCCACGCTCACCGTGATCGCCGCTATCCTGCCCATGGCGTTTGTGGGCGGCCTGATGGGCCCCTACATGCGTCCGATTCCAGTGGGCGCGTCGGCAGCCATGATCTTTTCGCTCGCGGTGGCGTTCGTGGTGACTCCCTGGGCGGCGGTGCGGATCCTGAAGCTGGCCAAGGGTCATGGCGAGGGCGAGCCCGAGGACCGGCTCACGCGCCTGTACCGGTGGGCCATGAGGCCGCTGCTCGAGCGAGCCCCGCTGCGCTGGGCGTTCCTGATCGGCGTGCTGGTCCTGCTTGCCGGCTCGGTGGCTTTGCTGTTTGCCGGCCTGGTCAAAGTCAAGATGCTGCCCTTCGACAACAAGAGCGAGTTCCAGGTCATCGTTGACATGCCGGAGGGGACCACGCTGGAGGAAACCGAGCGGGTGGCCCGCGCCCTGGCGCTGCCCCTGCTCGAACAGCCCGAAGTGGTGAACGTGCAGACTTACACCGGGGTGGCGGCGCCTTACAACTTCAACGGCCTGGTGCGCCATTACTACCTGCGGCGCGGATCCAACGTGGCCGACATCCAGGTCAACCTGCTCAACAAGCACGAGCGCAGCTGGCAAAGCCATGACATCGCCAAGCGGGTGAGGGATATTCTCGCGCCGATCGCGCGCCGTTACGGCGCCAACATCAAGGTGGCGGAAGTGCCGCCCGGGCCGCCGGTCCTGGAAACGCTGGTGGCGGAAGTCTACGGGCCCACACTCGAAGGCCGGATAGGGATCGCGCGGCAGATTCGCGAGCTGTTCGAGAAGACCGAAGGCGTGGTGGACGTGGACTGGTACGTGGAGGACGAGCAGCCCAAGCTCCGGCTGCTGGTGGATCGCGAGAAGGCGGCCTTGCACGGCATCAGCGAGGACGAGATCGCACGGGCGCTGCGCATCGCCTCGGCGGGCGAGCCCGCGGGCCTGCTCCACGTGGATTCGGAAAAGGAAGATCTGCCCATCCTGTTGCGGCTGGAGCGCGCGGAGCGCTCGGATCCCGAGCGGCTCAAGGCCCTGCGGTTGAAGGCGCGCAACGGCAGCCTGGTTCCCCTGGCGGAGCTCGTGCGCGTGCAGCGGGAAACGTTGGAGAAGAACATCTACCACAAAAACCTGATGCCCGTGACTTACGTGACGGCGGATGTGGCGGGGACGATCGAAAGCCCGGTATACGCGATTCTCAAGCTGGGGCGCGAGATCTCAGGCATCCGCCTGCCCGAGGGATACGCCATCGAGCAGTACACGGCGCGGCTGCCCTCGGACGATTCGCGCTATGCGATGAAGTGGGATGGTGAGTGGCACATCACGTACGAGGTCTTCCGCGATTTGGGCCTGGCTTTCGGCGCCGTGCTGATCCTGATCTACGTGCTGGTGGTGGGTTGGTTCCAGTCTTTCGTCACGCCGCTGGTGATCATGGCGGCGATCCCGTTTTCGCTGGTGGGGATCCTGCCGGCGCATGGTTTGCTCCACGCCTTCTTCACCGCCACCTCGATGATCGGTTTTATCGCGGGCGCGGGCATCGTGGTTCGGAATTCGATCATCCTGGTGGACTTCATCGAGCTGCGGCTCAGGCAGGGCATGCCGCTGAAGGAAGCCGTGGTGGATGCGGGCGCCGTGCGTTTCCGGCCGATGCTGCTGACGGCCGCCGCCGTAGTGGTGGGAGCCACGGTGATCCTTTTCGACCCCATTTTCCAGGGCCTGGCCCTTTCGCTTATGGCGGGTGAGGTGGCGTCGCTGCTTCTGTCCCGCATAACGGTGCCGATCATTTACTTCATGGTGAACCGGCACAAGGCCGGGCGCCAGAGCGTGACCGGGCGCGAGCCTGCGACCGTGCCGTGATGCGCCGGGTTGTGACCAGGGATGGCGCTTCAGAATCTTGACTGGCAGGAGGTTGATGGAGCATGACCATGGAACGTTATCTGCGCCTGATCGCGGGCTTTTTCGTGCTGCTGAGCCTGGGGCTGGGCTGGCTGGTGGACGCGCGCTTTTACTGGTTCACCGCCTTCGTGGGGGCGAACCTGCTGCAATCGGCCTTCACGAACTGGTGCCCGATGATGGCGGTGCTGAAGAAGCTGGGCGTGCGGCCTTGCGCCTGAGCGCCGGGCGCGGCCCCGCTACAGTTACAATGCAGGGTGGGGCCTTTCCAGATCGGCGTTGGCTTGTGCATGGCCTGGGCCGCGTCCCAGGCGCCGCAGCATTACGAGCGCGTGGTGGTGACCGGGACGTGGCAGCCGGCGCCTGTGGAGGAAGTTGACCGCACGGTTCGGTCCCTGCCGGTTCGCTCGCAGCTCTTGACGCACTCGGTCTGGACGGACTTCGTCCGGCTGGATCCCTCGCTCGACCTGAGAGCGCGTGCGCCCTTCGCAGTTCAGGGCGATCTCTCGATCCGCGGCGCTACGTTCGGGCAGACGCTCGTGCTGCTGGATGGGATGCGCCTCAACGATCCCCAGACCGGGCACCACAACCTCGACCTGCCCTTGCCCATGGAGATGGTGTCGCGAATCGAGCTGCTGCGCGGCGCAGGCTCGACGCACTACGGGGCGGACGCAGTGGGCGGGGTCGTGCACTTGCTCACCGCCCCGCCTGAGCAAAGCGAATTCCTGCTTCGTGCGGCCTTCGGCCAGCAAGGCATCCAGCAGCAGCGCACGCTGCTCAGCGCATCGCGCGGGAATTGGAGCGGGCAAATGGCGGGCGCGCGGGATTTCTCCTCAGGCTTTACGCCAAACCGCGACTATCGCAACCTCTCGCTGGCCGCAGCGCTGTGGCGCGAGAGCCAGGCCGGTCCCACCCACCTGCTGGCCGCCTGGAACGACCGCCCGTTCGGCGCGAGCGGCTTCTACGGTCCCTTCCCTTCGTGGGAGCGCACCCGCACTTGGTACGCGGCCGGCAGTCAGACCGTCGGGCGTGGGCGGATCGCAGCAGCCTGGCGTCGCCACGGCGATCATTTCCTGTTGTACCGTCACCAACCGGAGCTCTACGAGAACCGCCACCGCGCACGAACTTGGCAGGCTTCGTTCCG
>JBMFPL010000333.1:0-4445 GCA_049969115.1 Bryobacteraceae bacterium
GGATCCCATGAAGGCCCTCAACCGCGGCTATTACGTGACCACCAGCCTGGCCATTCTCGGCTTCTACATCGCCGTCCGCCTGCTGCTGCACAACAACCTCAATCTGTTCTTCGCAGGCGTCATCGGGATCCTGACTGCCTTCCTGTTCGTTTACATCACGCAGTATTACACCGAGTACAAATACCGGCCGGTGCTTTCGATCGCAGAGGCCGCCAAGACGGGACCGGCCACGGTAATCATCACCGGCTTCTCGGTGGCGCTGGAGTGCACGGCGCTGCCCGTGCTGGTGATTTCGGCCGCCATTCTGGGTTCTTACTACCTGGGCGCCAACGCCGGGTTGCCGGGTGTTGCGCCAGCGGCGGCGGGCTTGTACGGCACCGCCATCGCCACCATGGGCATGCTTTCCACCGCGGCCTACATCCTGGCCATGGACACCTTCGGCCCCATCACAGATAACGCGGGGGGCATCATCGAAATGTCGCAGCAGCCCGAGGAAATCCGGCGCCGCACGGACCGGCTGGACGCGGTAGGCAACACCACCAAGGCGCTGACCAAGGGCTACGCCATCGGCAGCGCGGCGCTGGCTGCGTTCCTGCTGTTCTCGGCTTACATCGACGAGATCAAGGTGCATCTGGGCTGGCCCCCGGACAAAGTCTTCAACGTGGACATCGGCAACGTGCCGGTCTTCACCGGGGCGCTGCTGGGCGCCATGCTCGTGTTCCTGTTCAGCGCGCTCGCCATCCGCGCGGTGGGCAAGACCGCCCAGACCGTGATCGAGGAGGTGCGCCGCCAGTTCCGCAGCAACCCCGGGATCATGCAGGGGACCTCGGATCCCGATTACGGCGTGTGCGTGGATATCGTCACCAAGAGCGCCCTGAAAGCCATGGTGCTTCCGGGCATCTTGCCGGTGATCGGCCCGGTTGCGGTCGGGGTGATCTTCCGGTTCTTCCCTGGCTATGATCACATCCCGGTAGGTGCGACCTCGGTGGCTGCGCTGCTGATGGTGGGCACCATCGCTGGCATCCTGCTGGCGACGCTAATGAATAACGGCGGCGGCGCCTGGGATAACGCCAAGAAGTACGTGGAGACAGGCAAGCTGGGCGGCAAGGGATCCGACCCGCACAAGGCGACCGTGGTGGGCGACACCGTGGGCGATCCTTTCAAGGACACGGCGGGTCCCTCGCTGCACGTGCTGATCAAGCTCCTGAGCACCATTACGCTGGTGGCGGCGCCGCTGTTCTTGTGAGGGCGGCGCCCCTCCGGCGCGCGGGAGGCGAATCATGCAGCGCGTCTGCTTCCTGCTCAAGGTGAAAAAGGACCGCCTGGAGGAGTACAAGCGGCGCCACAAAGAGGTCTGGCCGGAAATGCTCCAGGCGCTGCGTGAAACCGGCTGGCATAACTACTCGCTGTTTCTGCGCGAGGACGGGCTGCTGGTGGGCTACCTGGAGACGCCGGACTTCCAGAAGGCGCTGGAGGGAATGGCGGCCCGCGAGGTCAACGCACGCTGGCAGGCGGAAATGGCGCCGTTCTTCGAACAACTGGAGGGGCAGCGGCCGGACGAGGCCATGCGCCCGCTGGAAGAGGTTTTTCACCTGGACTGACCGCGCCCCTCGCGCCCCGCTCGGCCCTGACCGCTACAATAGCGCGTTACGGAGACCACGCCCATGGATACGCGGGAAGCCTGTCTTTTGTTGTACGCCCTGCTGCCCCTGGCGGCGGCCGGGGGTGCTCCCTACCAGCCCACCACCGAGTCCCTGCGCAAGCACAAGGCGCCGCAATGGTACGAGGACGCCAAGTTCGGGATCTTCATTCACTGGGGACCTTATGCGGTGCCCGCTTACCACGAGTGGTATGTCGAATTTATAAGTCCCAAGGCCCAGTACGGGTTTCTTTACGGCGGCCCGCCTTACACCGCAAGCCGGGATAACCTGCCCGAGGAGCTGTTCCGCGCCGGCGTTCGCCAGGAAGCTTACCGTTACCATCTCGAGCATTGGGGACCTAACTTTGCCTATGACGATTTCATTCCCATGTTCAAGGCGGAAAAGTTCAACCCCGAGGCCTGGGCCGAGCTTTTCCGCGAGTCGGGCGCCCGCTACGTGGTGATGACGACCAAACACGGCGACGAGTTCGCCATGTGGCCCTCGCGCTTCACCAAACGCAACGCCATGGAAATGGGGCCGAAGCGCGATCTGGCGGGGGAGTTGCTGCGCGCCGTGCGCAAGGCGGGGCTGAAAATGGGCTTCTACCATAACACGACTTATACGTTCTGGGACCCCAGATACCCGGGCCGCGATTGGGTCCAGTACATGAATAACTCGATCAAGGAGCTGGTGGACCTTTACAAGCCCGATATCCTGTGGGGCGACGTCAAGGTTGGCCCGGTGCGCGACTGGCGCGGCAATCCCTTGCCCGCGGATTACTGGGGCAGCAAGGAAGTTCTCGCTTATTTCTATAACAACTCGCCCGACCCGGAGCAGGTGGTCGCCAACGATCGCTGGGGCCTGGACACGGACGGGAAGATGCTTGGGGATTTCGAGACCCCCGAACGCACGCGCCTGCAAAGGATTCTCTGGCAGAAGTGGGAAACCTGCGATTCGCTGGATCCGACCTCCTGGGGATATAACCGGCGGTTGCAACCATGGCTGTACATGACAGCCAACGAGCTGGTGGACTACTTGGTGGACGTAGTCAGTAAGAACGGGAACCTGTTGATCAACGTCGGACCGACCGCCGACGGGCTCATCCCCCAGCCGATGCAGCAGACGCTGCGGGCGGTGGGCGAGTGGCTAAGGGTCAACGGGGAGGCGATCTACGGCACGCGCCCGTGGGATACCTTCAAGGACGGCGACGTGCGCTTCACGCGAAAAGGCAACACGCTCTATGCGATCGCTCTGGAGTGGCCCGAGGGGCCGTTGCGACTGACGTCGCTCGCGGGCAAGCCCGTGCTCTCGGTGGAGCTGCTCGGCTCCGGGGAACAGATTCACTGGAAAGCGGAGGCGGGCGCGCTGGTGATCGAACCGCCCGCCCGGAGGCCTTGCAAGTACGCCTACGCTTTCCGCATTCGCTGCCGTGCGCTGTGAGCGCGCCGGAGGGAGGATCCCCGTGCAGGCTCGCTGGCTCGGCTGGTGGTACCTTGCCATCGGCCTCGGCTTCACGCTGCTGGGCGCCCGCCAGCTTGTAGTCGGGGCGCCTGCGTGGCAGGCGTTGCTGCGCTTCGCTATCGCGGCTGGGTTCTTTCTGCTCGCCTGGAGCTACCTCGGAGCGGGCCGCAGGACTCGTTGAAAGCCGACGTGTGGGATGCCGGAGGTCAGCGTAGGTGCCCAGCCTGGGCTCTCGCCTTGCCGGCGAGTTTGCCACGAGGGTTTGCTTTGCCAAGCAAGCCCGAGTGCGCGCCAGCCGGCGCAGGGGCTGCTCTCGCTAAAGGGCCTGCGCCGCGTGGTAAGAGCTGCGCACCAGTGGGCCCGCGATGACGTGGCGGAATCCCATCCGGCGGCCTTGGGCGGCCAGCGCGTCGAATTCTTCTGGCGGGACAAAGCGCGCGACGGGAAGGTGGGCAGGCGAGGGGCTCAGATACTGGCCAAGGGTGAGGATCCCGACGCCCCGTTCGGCCAGATCGCTCATGACCGCGAGCACCTCGGAGGGTTCCTCACCCAGGCCGAGCATCAGGCCTGACTTGGTGGGCATCGCCGGGCATCGCCGGCGGGCGTAGTCCAGCACTTCGAGCGAGCGTTCGTAGCGCGCCCCCGGACGGACTTGCCGGTAAAGCCGGGGCACGGTTTCCAGATTGTGATTGAAGACGTCGGGGGCCGCTTCGAGCACGAGGTCAAGTGCGGTGCGCGAACCCTGGAAGTCGGGTACGAGGACTTCCACGCGGCAGCCGGGCGCCCGCTCCCGGATGGCGCGGATGGTGAGGGCGAACAGCTCGGCGCCGCCATCCTTGCGGTCGTCGCGCGTGACGCTGGTGATGACGGCGTGGCGCAGGCCCAGGCGGACCACGGCCTCGGCAACCCGGCGGGGTTCGTCGTAGTCCACCGGCAGGGGCGCGCCCCTCAGCACTGCGCAGAAGCCGCAACGTCGCGTACAGACGTTGCCCAGAATCATGAAGGTGGCGGTACGGTGGTTCCAGCACTCGCCTACGTTGGGGCAGGCGGCGCTCTCGCAGACCGTGTGCAGCCCCAATTGCCTGACCAACGTTTTCAACTCGCGGTAGTTTTCGCCGCCCGGCGCAGGAGCGCGCAGCCACGCGGGCCTGGCAGGTCGTATAGCCCCGATCGTCACCAACACTTGACCTTATGATAGCGGGACTACAGCAGCGAAGGCCAGATCTGTCAGCGGATCTCGATCCTTGCCAGAAGTGCTTCGACCCGGGCCACCGTGCCGGTCCGCCTCAAATGCAGGAACCAGGCTTTCCCCTCGCCGGCGCAGGCCACCTGGATGGCGGGGCG
>JBMFPL010000334.1:0-4431 GCA_049969115.1 Bryobacteraceae bacterium
GCTGCTTTCATTTCTTCGCGAGCCTTGGCGATCACGGCGAGGTATTGCCGGGCCTTCTCGGTGATCACGTCGTAGCGGCCTTCCTTGAGGCTTTTCGCGTCCACCAGCTCCGCGCCCACCGCCACCGCGCAGGCTCCAGCCTTCAGGAACTCGCCCGCGGTTTCCAGGTTGACGCCGCCGGTGGGGATCATCTCGATGTGGGGGAAGGGAGCCTTGAGCGCCTTGATGTACTTGGGTCCGCCTACGTTGCCGCAGGGGAAGATCTTGACGATGTCCGCGCCCGCGTCCCAGGCCGCCAGCACTTCGGTTGGCGTCAGCGCGCCCGGAATCGATACCTTGGAGTAACGGCGCGCCATCTCGATGGTCTCCAGTTTCAGCCCGGGCGAGACGAAGAACTCGGCGCCCGCCAGCATGGCCGCGCGCACGGTTTCGGCATCCAGCACGGTCCCCGCGCCCAGCACGACCTTGTCGCCCAGAGCGTCGGCCACCTTCTCCAAGGCCCGCAGCGCCCCAGGCACCGCCATCGTGATCTCGGCCGCCCGGATGCCGCCCTCGTAAATGGCCTGGACCGCCCGGATGGCAGCCTCCGTGCTAGGGGCGCGCACGACCGGCACGATCCCGATTTCGATGATCGAGGAGAGAGTTTCCTGCTTCCTCATAACGCTCCGATCTTAGCAGGCTCGATGCGGGCGCGGCGCCGCTTACCCTTTCCAGCTAAGCAACAGCGGGTTCGAGGATTTCAACTCGCGGAACCAGGAGAAATCCCGATCCGCGGTCCACCACTCCCGCACGCCCCTCGCCAAGCAAATGTCCGCTACGCGCGCGTCGTCGATCTCCGGCCCACGGACTTTCGCTGGAGGCGCTATCTTTTGGAGGACCTCGATGTAGCCCGGCCCCTCCGTGCTCAGGCGACAGAAAGGCGACTCCAGCCATGCGCGCACCGCTTGCAAAGCCACCGCGAGAGGCGTCGGGGAGACGAAAATGCGCGGATGGGTGACGATGGCCAGGAACTCGTGCACGCACGGCCAGGGAGTCGCCCACTGATCCACCCCCTCCGCCAGCTCTTTTAAAGCAGCCAGCGCTTCCTCGTGCCACTCGCTGTCCTGGCGGTGGGCGTACACCAGCAGATTGGTGTCCACGGCGATCATGCGCCCCTCCCCTCCTAGGTCGCCTTGCGGACCTCGGCCCAGCTCGCCCTTCGGAACTCCCGCCCAAGGCCGCGGCCACCAAACGGCGCGGGTTTGACCGGGCGTTTGCGGTTCTCTTCCCGCCGCGCCAGCGCGAGCCCCAGACCCTCTTGGATGAGTTCTCGGATCGTCACTTTCTCCTCCAGCGCAAGGCGCCGCGCCCGCTCGAGGAGATTGCTAGCAATATCGACCGTTGTTCCCATATTGCCATTCTGCCTTCTCGCTCTGTTGTGTATGATCGCGGGCAGAGTCTCCCACGGCTGGCCGCCGCAGTTTGTTGTCTGGAGTGGCCTCCCGAGCCCGCACAGTAAGTGGCCGGACAGCTTGCTCACCGCCGCTCCACTTTCATGACCTGGTAGAAATGTGTGGGAACTTCCGGCCAGCCCGCCATGCGGATGATCCGCCGCTCGATCGCCGAGTAGGGTTGGAAAAGGTAGAGCCGCGTCGCGTGACCCCGCGAGAGTTCCTGTTCGAGTTTCCGATTCAGCCCGCCGGGCGAAATATCGTGCGTGTTGCGGACGTACCAGACGACGCGAGGGTCGCGCTTCCGCACCACGCGCCGCACGGCTTCCGCCGACTGAGGGCCACGCATGATTACGGACGGCAGCCACGATGGGAGCTGCTTGGTGATTTGGTGCGCGTCCGTGTTGAACGCGTCCACGACGACCAGCGCGTCACGCGCGTCGCTGACCACCAGCGCCGCCATCTCATTGAACGGCGCTGCGTAGCCCTTGTTCAAGAAATCCGCCTTGCGGAAGTAACTGCCCGCGGAGAGCAGCGAAGCCGCGATGATCCCGGCACAGAGGGCCGTGCCAACTTTTCCCGACCTCTCCTTGCCCTGGGCCATCAGCATCAGATAGAGCGGCAGCAGGAACAGCAGCCGCGCTGGAACGAAGGGAAATGACACCCAGCGGCTTACTCCCACCCACGCCAGGCTCGTCCCCACCAGCACGAAAGCCCCTGTCGCCGAAGCCACTTGCGGCCAAGCCCCTCGCAGTGCGAGCCAGGCCACGAACGGCAGCAGCGCAGCGGCGGCCACCAGCGCCACCGGCGGCGGGGTCTCGCCGAAGCTGAATGAAAACAGGCAGTAGCCGATTTTCGCGGCTTCGTCCAGCATCGGGTTAGCGAACGCGCGGTAGGTTTCGCCGCGCCCTGTCCACTTTCCGACTGCCCCGGCGAGCCCCGCGATCCAGGGCGCATAAAGGATGAGCGACACGCCCGCCGCTACGGCCAGATCCCGCAGCGGCGCCACGACTCGCCCCCGCGCCGCCTGCCAGATGCAGACCGCCGCGAACGCGGCCAGTGCCGCCAGCCCAGGCACGTAGTGCGTGTAGAGCAGCAAGGCCAGCGTGACGCCGAACCAGACCGCCAGCCGCACATCTGCCGGTCGTCGCAGGCAGCGGTGCGCGGCGTGGAAGGCGAGGCACGCAGTCATAACTTGCAAGGCATAGGAGCGCGCCATGCGCCCGTAAAGCAGCAGGCATGGGGAAGCGGACCAGAGCGCCAGGAACCACCACTGCCTCGCTCGTCCCGCCCTCGCCAGCCACAACCGGTAGATCAGCAGCGTCGTCGCGCACGCGCACACCGCCGAGAGCAGCCGCAGCCGTGCCACACCGGAAGCCGGCAGCGGCAAGCGCAGCCAGGCGTGCGCCAGCAGGAAATAAAGGGGAGGGTGAACGTCGGTTGCTACGCGCCTGATTATTTCGCTCGCGGCCTGGGGCGCGGTCTCCAGCGTGTGGCCCTCGTCGGTCCAAACAGGCAGCAGCTCAGGGTTCCATAACAGCAGGACCGCCTGCAAGGGCAGAAAAACAGCTAACCCTGAGGCAAACCACTTCCGAGCGATGCGCAAGCGGGGTCATTGTACCAAGCCGCGTGGCGTGTTCACGTCCTGGCGAGGCGGGGATCACCTCGAAGGGGGGTTCCCGGCCGCGCACAATGAGTCTCGTGGTCCGCTCATCGCGGGCCTGGCGGCTGCCGTGCACCGCCTGTGGCGCAACGACGGGCAAGAGCGTCCAGAAGCGCCCGCTGCCAGCCGCCGCGGTTCTCACCAGTCCACCACCGAGCCGTCGTCGGCGTCGTAAGTTTCCGGGTTGCGCCAGGCGTGCCCGATCTTGTCGGCCATCGCGTTCTCATCGAGCTCGATGCCCAGGCCGGGCCCGGTGGGAATGTCCACGTAGCCATCCTTCACCACGAAAGGCTGCTTCAGGTAGCCCTCCCCCAGGCTCACCTGCTCCTGGCAGAGGAAATTGGGGATGGAAGCAGCGAGTTGAATTCCTGCGGCCAGCGCGATCGGCCCCAGCGGGTTGTGCGGGGCGATGGTGGCGTAAAAGGCCTCCGCCATGCCCGCGATCAGCCGGCATTCGGTGATGCCGCCGGCGTGGCAAAGATCGGGCTGGAGAACCTTCGCGGCCCCCTTCTGGAGCACTTCAAGGAAGCCCCATTTGGTGAACACGCGCTCGCCGGTGGCGATGGGCAAGAAGGTGGACCGCGCGATGTCCGCCATCACGTCGTGATTCTGGCACTGACACGGCTCTTCAACGAACATGGGCTGGTACGGTTCCAGGGCTTTGATCAACAGCTTCGCCGTGGCCGGGCTGATGGCGCCGTGGAAGTCGATGGCGATATCCTTGTCCTTGCCCGCGATGCGCCGCAGCTCGGCGAAGCGTTCGGCCGCATATCCCACTTCCGCAGGCGTCTCGATGTAGCGCGAGGGACGGCGTTTGGCGGGGCCGCACTTGAAGGCCGTGAAGCCTTCCGCCATGCGCTTCTTGAGCAGTTCGGGCGTGCCCGCGTGCGCATAGACGCGCACTCGCGTCCGCGTCGGCCCGCCGAGCAACTCGTAGACCGGCACGCCGAGCGCCTTGCCCTTGATGTCCCAAAGCGCCATGTCGATGCCGCTTAACGCGCTGGTCAGGATGGGGCCGCCGCGGTAGAAGGCGTGTCGGTAAATGGCCTGCCAGTGATGCACCACGCGTCGCGGATCCTTGCCCACCAGATAGGGCTCGATCTCGCGCACCGCCTCCGCACAGGTCCGGGCGCGTCCTTCCAGGATGGGTTCGCCGAGGCCGACGATCCCGGCATCGGTGTGCACTTTCAAGAACAACCAGCGCGGCCTGACCGGGATGGTTTCCAGCCTGGTGATGGTCAGCTTTTCTCTGGGAGACAGCGGCGCGTTGCGCTCGATGCGCTCGCGGGTCTCCGGCTCCAGCGCCGGCAGCGCAGCGCCAGCCAGCGCCCCTGCGGC
>JBMFPL010000335.1:0-4412 GCA_049969115.1 Bryobacteraceae bacterium
CCCGGGACCTCTTGCACCCCAAGCAAGCGCGCTAGCCAGGCTGCGCCACGGCCCGCAAGCATCATTCTAGCGCATCCGGCAAGCGCCCGCTGCATCCAGTGCGCCGGGCGACGCTCGGGGCTCGCAGGCGCCAGCCACGGCAACATCCCGTCTGGCCGGATCTGCGGCTTTGCCGCGTGCCATCGTCGCGATCGAAGCATACGCGTGGTAAAAGGCGGCTCGAGCCTCTGGTCGGATATCCAGAGACGCCAGCCGGGCCCTCGCCGGCTCGATGTGCGGTTTGCAATTCACGAAGGCCTGCTGCAACCGGCGCGCGGCGGGAATAATATAGCCTCCATGAGGAAGCCGAACTGCCGGAGACTGCTGATCGCCTTCTCGCTCTCGGTGGCCGTGCTCTCTGCGCAGCCGCCGAGGTTCATCCCGACCGGCGCGTCACGTTCCGCCTGAACGCGCCCAACGCCCAGAAGGTCGAACTGCGCCTCGAGGGCGCCCAACCCGTGGCCATGCAGAAGGACGAGCGCGGGGTCTGGTCGCTCACGGCGGGGCCGCTGGAGCCCGATCTCTACGGCTACACCTTCGCCGTGGACGGCGCAGCGATGCTCGATCCCGCGAACTTCCTGATCAAACCCAACCTGCTCAACCCGCAAAGCATGGTCCACGTGCCCGGTCCAGCGTCGCTGCCCTGGGAGGTGAACGACGTGCCCCACGGCGCGATCCACCGGCACTTCTACCGTTCCAAAGTCGTAGGCGACGACCGTGACCTGTACGTTTACACCCCGCCGGAATACGACCCGCGGGCCGGCAAGCGCTATCCCGTCCTCTATCTGCTCCACGGCTACAGCGACGACGCCAGCGCATGGACCGCCGTGGGCCGCGCGCACGTGATCCTTGACAACCTGATCGCCCAGGGCAAGGCCAAGCCGATGCTCGTGGTGATGCCGCTGGGCTACGGCGCTCCGGAAATCGCGCGGCGCGGTGGCCCCGGCTTGCGCGATCCCAATGCCTGGCGCCGAAACATCGAACGGTTCCCGGACGCCCTGCTCAAGGAAGTGATCCCGCTGGTGGAGAAAACCTACCGTGTGCTCCCCGACCGCAGGCAACGGGCCATCGCAGGCCTTTCCATGGGAGGGACCCAGTCGCTGGTCACAGGGTTGAACGCGCTGGATACCTTCGCCTACATTGGCGCCTTCAGCTCCGGTGGGCTGCTGCCGGATTACGACAAGGTCTTTCCGGCTCTGGACGAAAAAGCCAACCAAAGGCTGCGGTTGTTGTGGATCGCGTGCGGAACGGATGACAAACTGATCGAAGGCAACCGGAAGCTGCTCGAATGGCTGAAGAGTAAAGGCGTCAAATACACTTGGGTGGAAACGCCCGGCGGGCACACGTGGATGGTCTGGCGCCGGTACCTGGCGCAGTTCGCACCGCTCATTTTTTGAGTAAAACGCTGCGAACGCTGGTATATGATAAGGCGAATCCCATCCGAGCGCTCACGAAATGCAGGCGAATACAGATGTAAAACAAATGTTATTCCTGCTGGTGGGCGAGAACCCGCTGCCCAATTACCTGAGCGCTCTGGCGCTCAAACCCGACCAGCTTATCCTCGTGCACAGTCGTGAAACGGGACAGGTCGCGGAACGGCTGGAGTGCTTGCTGAAGAAGGGCTTCGGCTATGGTGCCGTGATCAAACGCGAGGCCGTTTCTGATGCGTCCTCGGCGCAAGAGGTCCGCTGCCGGCTGGAGCAACTGATGCAACAATACCACGCTGGAAAAATATCTTTGAATTACACGGGCGGCACCAAGGTGATGGCGGCCAACGCCCTGCACGCCTTCTACAAGACCGGCGGCAGGTCCGAAGATGCGTCGTATCTGGAGGATGGCGGGCCAGGCCGACATCCCCGACTCCGGTTCGACGATGGCAGGATTCGCACGCTGGCCGAGTGCCGGACGCCGAACCTGACCCTGGAAGCGGTGCTCGAGCTGCACGGATACCGGCTCCAACGACGCGGACCGAAACAACCTGCACCCACGCCTGCCGATGTGAGTGAAATCGCGAAGGCAGTGCTGGCGCAACCCGAGCTCGCCGGTCGCCTTCATGAGGCCGTCAACAGCGCCTTCCGTGACGGCGACGACCCGAAGAAGTTTCTGGATTCGCCTTTCGACCCGCAAGTTCACAGGTTGCAGCTTTCCATCGGCAAGTTTCCCACCGAAGAGCAGATTCGAGGCATGATTCCCGGGCAGAGAAAGTCCTGGTTTCGCCAGTGGCGCCGGTTCATCGGCGGGTGTTGGTTCGAGGACTGGATCACGGCACGCATCGCGGAAACCGGCCTGGTTGACGACGGCTGCGAACTGGATTCCGGGTTCCAGGTGTTCCGCCAGACATCAGGTGACGAGAAGCAGGCTCAACTGGAGATCGACGTCGCCCTGGTCCGCAATTACCGATCTTACTTCATCTCCTGCACGACCGCCGACCGCAAAGCCATCTGCAAACAGAAGTTGTTCGAAATCGCCGTCCGGTCGCGGCAGCTTGCGGGAGATCTGGCGCGTCCCGCAGTGGTCTGCCTAGCTGATGGGAAGACCCTGGGCGAGCTGTGCGGGGAGGTGGACGACGAGCCTTCACCTGATGAGCGCTTTCGAGTTCGCGGAATCGGCTCCGTCCATGTGTTCGGCCTGGAGGATCTGCGCGCCTGGTCCGGGTGGCAGGGCTCCCCCCGAACCTGGCGTCGCTAAAAAGGTGGCTGGAGAGTTGAACATGCCTGTATTGACCGCCGTGGATCTGGCTCGCATCCAGCAATACGTGTTCTCCTCGAACCGCCTGCGCGACGTGCTCGCCGCGTCGTATGCCGTGGAGCGGGCGCTTGATGCCGAGCGCGGCTTGAGGCTGGCGCAGCAGTCCGTGATTCTGGCCGGCGGCGGCAATGCCCTTCTGCTGTTCGAGACTCTTGAGCAGGCCCGCCAATGGACGCGCGATTTCAGCCGCCGCCTGCAAGACGCGGCACCGGGCATCGAAGCCGCTATCGCTCACCGGACGTTCGAGCGGGGCAGCCTGGCGCAAGCGTGGCTGTCGCTGCACGCCGACCTGGCGCGCCAGAAGCTGGAAAGACTGCCCAGCGTTCCCCAAGCCGGCTTGAGCGTCACCGCCCCGTGCGCCATCACAGGCCTGCCCGCCACCGCAGTCGATGAGGAAGGACAGCTCATCTCCGAGCGCATCGTGATCCTTCGGTCCGGGATCGAAGAATCCAAACAGCGCTGGAAGTCTTTTCTTCCCGACCAGCTCGAGCATGCGCCTGGCTGGAGCGCAGTCTTCCCTGACGATCTGGACGAGCTGGGACGCACCGCGGGCGAGACAAGCCTCATTGGCGTGGTCCACGTGGACGGCAACGGCGTGGGCGAGACGATCTGCCAGTGGCTGCGTAAGCGGAAGACAGCCCCGGATGAGCAAGTTATCCGTGAAGCCCGAGAGTGGTCGGCTGCGCTCAGCGATCTCGGCGAGAAGGTCCTGCGCGCGCTGGTCGAGCGCGTCACGCACTGTGTCCGCGAGAGGAGAGACGAGAGGACGGGCAACGTCGAAATCCGGCTGGAAGGCCAGCCGCAGGATCTGTCGTTCGCGCTACGCCGTCGAGGGAGCCAGAGAACCGTCTTGCTTCCGCTGCGTCCCATCGTGCTCGGAGGCGACGACATGACGTTCGTCGCCGACGGTCGCATCGCTCTGGATCTGGCGGCTGCGGCGCTAGGCGAGTTCGAAAAACAACCCGTGCCTCACTTGGGTCCCGATGGTGGCCATGCCACCGTGACGGCCTGCGCCGGCGTCGCGATCGTGCGCAGCCACGCGCCTTTCTCCCGGGCTTACCAGGCAGCCAAAATGCTATGCCACGCTGCCAAGCAAGCGCGCAGAAAAGCGAACGCCGAGGGCGCCTGGCTGGACTGGCATCTCGGCTTGCCGCGCCCTGCGCAGGGGATGGCGGAACTGCGCGCCGCCTACCGTGCGAACCGCCGGGATCTCACCATGCGGCCTTATCCGGTTACGCGCCCGGCACGCCCGCAGAGCTGGGAGTGGCTGGACCTGGAAGTGCTCGGTCCCGGGCCTCAGGACAACCGGGACCAGGGGTTGCGCGGCGATCCGGCGTGGCGCTTCAGCCGCAACCGGGTCAAGCAACTGGAGGCGTTGGCGCGCGAAGGGCCCGACGGGGTGGAAAGGCAAATGGAAGTTTGGAAGGCTACGCAGACCGATCTGAGGTTGCCGGGCGGCTTGGGGACTGGCGGCTTCGTGGACGTTAGCACGCCGCTGATCGACGCGGTCGAGATCATGGATTTGCATCTCAGGCTGGAGCGCGCCTGAGGCGAGGCGATGAGCGCGATAACACCATCCTTTTTGAGAGTCGAGTTGCTCTCTGATGCGAGCTTCAGTTGCGGCG
>JBMFPL010000336.1:0-4401 GCA_049969115.1 Bryobacteraceae bacterium
CATATGCCGCACCAGCTCGAAGGCGCGCTCCAGAACGTCGGCCGCACCCGTGGTAACAACCCCGTTGAAGACGATATCTTCGGCCGCGCGCCCGCCCAACAGCACCGCTACACGATCTTCCAGCTCGGGCCGCGTCAGCAGGCACTTCTCCTGCGTGGGGAGCTGGAGCGTGTGCCCCAGCGCGCCTATGGAGCGAGGGATGATCGAGATGCGGTGGACGGGATCGGCGTTCGGCACCGAGAGCGCCACCAGCGCGTGCCCAACTTCGTGATAAGCCACGCGCTGCTTTTCGTCGCAGCTTAGGCACCGGCTTTTCTTCTCCAGACCCAGTAGCACGCGGTCGATGGCTTCCTCCAGATCGCGCATCTCGACCTGCTCGGCGCCCCGCCGCGCCGCCAGCAGCGCCGCCTCGTTGACGATGTTGGCCAGATCCGCGCCCACCATTCCGGGCGTGCGCGCCGCCACCGTCTCCAAATTCACGTCCGGAGCCAGCTTCACCTTGCGCGCATGCACCTTGAGGATTTCCAGTCGCCCCTTCAAGTCCGGGCGATCCACCACGACGTGCCGGTCGAAGCGGCCCGCACGCAACAAGGCGGGATCGAGGATCTCCGGCCGGTTGGTGGCGGCCATGATGATGACGCCCTTGGAAGAATCGAAGCCGTCCATTTCCACCAGGAGCTGGTTGAGGGTCTGCTCCTGTTCGCTGTGGCTGAAGACCACCCCACCGGCTGCTCGCGACCGCCCCAGCGCGTCCAGCTCGTCAATGAAAACGATGCAGGGCGCTTTCTGCTTGGCCTGCTCGAACAGGTCTCGCACGCGCGCCGCACCCAGCCCCACGAACATCTCCACGAACTCCGAACCCGAAATCGAGAAGAACGGCACGCCCGCTTCGCCTGCCACAGCCCGCGCTAGCAGCGTCTTGCCCGTGCCCGGCGGCCCCACCAGCAGCACCCCCTTGGGAATGCGGCCGCCCAGCTTCTGGTACTTGGCCGGGTTCTTCAGGAAGTCCACGATCTCCATCAGCTCGTTGCGCGCTTCGTCTACCCCAGCCACGTCGGCAAAGGTCACTCCAATGCGGCTCGATTCGTCGTAAATCTTCGCCCGGTTCCGCCCCAGGCTGAGCGGGCCGCTGGTCTGTCCTACCCGCCACATTCCGTAGGCATAAATCACGAAAAGCACGGCGAGGGGCAGGACCCAGGAAATCAAGAATTCCACCCACCACGGCCGCAACTGAATGCGGCCGGTAATCTTGACCTTCTGGGCTTCCAGCTCGCGCACCAGCGGCGTGTCGTCAATGCCGGGCAGCCGCGTCGCCACCAGTAGCACGGGTTTGCCCTTGCCGCCTTCCTGCTTGGGCAGGCCTATGAACTGTCGCTCCGTGATATTGACCTCGGCCAGACGCCCGGCCCTCACCTCGGCCACGAACTCGCTGTAGGAAACGGTCTTGGGCTGCGGCGCGACCATCAGCGTCTGGAACCAGTACATGGCCAGTGCCGCCACCGCCAGGTAGATCAGCGAAAAACGCCATTTCTGCTTCTGGTGCTTGTCCATCGTCGCTCTCCTCAGAGGCTTCCGCGTTCCGATCATATCAGGATTAGCGCGGCGCAGAAGAACCACAGCCTTCGCGGATACGAACCGGCCCTGCCTTCCGCCTTCCGGCTCCCAACGGAGGTTTGCAACCGCCCGGTGGCCCTCGGCAAAAGGAGTTGAACATCCGCTTCCGCGGATGATAATATACTGCCTTCATTTCGGGCCTGTTGACCACAACCAACGCGGCACTCATGCGGTGAGGTGTTACGATGCGTTGTGCTTTCCGCTTGGAGCCTTGTCATTTGCTGCCTTGGTTGCTTGTCCTTGTGGCCGCGGGACATGCCAGTGGGGAACCCTCTTCCGGCCTGTACTGGATCCTGCTACACTCGCAACCGCAGGAAGAAATCCTGCGCCGGGTCGAGGAGGCGGCACAGCTTAAGCTGCAATTGACGGAGAGCCGTTATCAGCAGGCACTCGAGCGCGCCTGGCTGTGGCCCGACCGTGCCGACTCCGAGCGCCAGGCCTGGCTCGAGGCCCAGCGCGAAGTCCGCGCTGCCGCGTTTCGCGAAATCGAGCGAACCATCGAACCCGAGCAGCAAGCCGTGGCGGCCCTGGTCCAATCTTTGGGTGGGAGGATGGTGCGGCGGTATGCATCCATCAACGTTCTGCTGGCCGAATTGCCGGAGGCGGCGCTGGACGCTGTTAGGCAGCACGAGTTGGTGGCAGGCGTATGGCCTGATCCGGGCCCTGTGGCGATCGAGGCGGCGCCGGTTGAAACCCACAAGCTCGCGGTCGGCGCGCGCCAAGAGGCCGATCAGCTCTTTCAGAACACGCCGCCTGCCCCCGCGGCCTTGAGCATGGGCGCGGGACCACTGTGGGATCAGAACCTCAACGGAGCTGGCGAGTGGGTTGGGCTCATCGCGGCTGGCTTGAATCGCGACCACCCCATGTTTCGCGGCGTGAGAGCAATTGCCGGGATCGCCTTTTTGCAGAGGGCGGCAACGGACGCAAACTTCGCCGATCAGGCCGATCCTTTCGTAGATGTTGCGGGCTCAACCGGTTTTGCTTCCTTGCTCGTGGGGCGGGGCATGGCGGGCGGATGGGAGGGTTACCGCGGCGTGGCCTCGGGCTCCTCATTGCTCATCATCAAGGCGAACTACCGGCGCACGGTTCAGCAGAGTTTCACCGTGTGGACAATTCCGGCAGACCTTCTGGATGCTTGGGAGTGGCTGGTCAGGTACCGGCCGGAGGTCAAACTCGTCTGGAGCTTATTTCCCAATTTTACGGAGTACTACGCCACCACTTACGACCTGTTCAGCCCGGTGCGCTCCGGCCTCGTCCCGGAGACTGACCAAGGGCGGCCGGATCGCCAGGGGGAGGTGTCCCAGGACGAGGGTGGTTTGCACAGTCTACTGACCGTAGCTTCTGTGGACACGCGCGGCACCGCCGATCGCTCCGACGACGTGATCGCTCCCGCCAGTGCGCGCGGTCCCACCACCGATGGACGGCGCAAACCAGATGTGGCGGCGCCCGCGTGGGGCTTGTGGGGGGCGGCCAGTGGCTCCCATGACATGATCCCGTTCAATTTCACCTCCAACGGGCCGGTTAACGTGCTGGGCGCCGCGGCCTTGTTGCGGCAGGCTGGAGTCAAGAGTCCCTTGGAGCTGAAGGCTTTATTGATCAACTCGACAGACCGCACCCAATGGAGCAGGGACTGGGGTTGGGGAGCGGTGGATGTCGGCCGTGCCTACCAGCAACGTTCAGGTGTGGTGAGCGGGACGGTAGCGCCCGGTTCGAGGGCCTATTTCCGCGGTTCCGTTCAGGGGCAGTTCTCCGCCACCCTGGCCTGGAACCGCCAGGTCCAAATCGGCAATCTGGTCAGCTTCCCTTGGCCCGGTTGCCTGGCTAACCTGGACCTGCGCCTCTACCGCGCGAGTGCCGGCGCGCTGGTAGGAGCTTCCACCAGCGCAAGCGACAGCGTGGAGCGGGTCATCGGCAGCGCCAATGAACCGGTGGTGGTCAAAGTCACCCACGCGGGCAATCCCTGCCGCAATCCCGAACCTTTTGCCCTCGCCATTTCGCAGGGCGCCCTGACCAAGCTCAGCGGGCCATCGTTGTCGGCGAGTTGCGCGCCCCCGCCGCAGGTGGTGGCGGGACGGCCTTTCACGCTGACCTGCACGGTGACCAACCGCGGCGACCTGACATCCTCGCGAGCCACTGGAAGCCTGCAACTGGGGACGCAGAGCGCGGCCGCTCAGATTGGCTTCGGCGACCTGGGCCCGGCCGCCAGCAGCGTGCGCTCGGTAACTTTGGACGCGCCCGCTACCGCGGGCTCCCTCAGTTGGCGGCTGGACGTGAGCGCGACTGCCTTCGATGACCCGCTCTCGGCGTCGGCGAGCGGGAACTTCAACGTAGTAGCGGCGGGGGCCGCCACCCAGCCGGTGATCGCGTTGTCGCCCACGCAGTTCTATTTGCAGATGCGGGCTACCGATGCGCCTGTGAATCGGAAGCTACAGCTCAGCAACAGTGGAGCCGGCGCCTTGAATTGGACGGCGTCCTCCAACCAAGCGTGGTTGCAAGTGACGCCCAGCTCGGGTTCGGGCGCCGCAGAGCTCACCATCACCGTCCAACCCGGACTGCTACCCCTTAGCTTGAACGTCGGCAACCTGACCATTTCGGCGCCCGGCCTGCCGGCACAGTCGGTGACCGTCATCGTCGAACTGATCGGCGCACCTGCGTCGGTTCCCCTCATCAGCGAGGTCGTCAACGGCGCCAGTTTCCAGGCCGAGTTCGCTCCCGGCGGCTGGGTCACAATCCGGGGCGCCCGCCTGGCCGCGTCCACCCGCACATGGCAAGCCGATGACATCGTCA
>JBMFPL010000337.1:0-4385 GCA_049969115.1 Bryobacteraceae bacterium
GGCGCTGGCGCTTTACCACGGGCTGAACGCGACGCGGGCGCAGGACCGGCGCACCCTGCCCGTGGTGGCGGCCGCGTTTTTTGTCGTCGCATTGGTGTTCGCCATTCCCGCCCTGCATCCCGTGCTGGTGCCTCCTTTCTGGTTCCTGGCCAAGGTAGGCTTGCTGCTTTGGATCTTCATGTGGGTGCGCGGGACCCTGCCCCGCTTCCGCTACGACCAACTCATGCGCTTCGCCTGGGGGACGCTGTTCCCGCTGGGCGTGCTGAACTTGGTGGCCACGGGCTTGCTGGTGGCCGTTTTCGGCAGGGCGTAGCGTCAACCAAGCGGCGTCGCTGGGAAGGGTCGTGGGCCCTGCGGGCGAGGCTCGTGCACCGTGCCTGCACCCGGCGGCTGCTCCGATGACGCTTTCGCCTGGATAGCACGCACCCAGGCGCCGGGGCGGCGCCAGCCGGGTTGCGGCCGGCGATGCACGCTCTCAAACCTGATCCAGGGCCAGGAACTCTTGGATGTGCGGGTGGTCGGACCGCTCGAGCTCGTCTACCGGCCCGAAGAAGATCACGTGGCCTTCGTGCAGGACCACGACCCTGTCGGCGACCTTTCGCATCAGATCTAGGTCATGCGTGACCACGACGGAAGTCAGGTGGAGCTGCTGTTTGAGGCGGAGCATGAGACTGGCCAGGTGGTCGGACATGATGGGGTCCACCATGGTGGTGGGTTCGTCGTAGAGGATGCATTCGGGCTGGGCAGCCAGGGCGCGGGCGATGGCCACGGCGCGCTTGTAGCCGGTGGAGATGTCGGCCGGGTACATGTCGCGGTACTCGAGCAGGTCCACCATTTTCAGCAGGCCGTCCACGATCTCCTGCTTGTTGCTCTCGTCGTAATCCTCGCGCAGCTCCAGCGAGAACAGGATGTTTTCGCCAATGGTGAGCGAATCGAACAGCGCGCCGGACTGGAAGACCATGGTCACTTTCTTGCGGATGCGGCGCAGCTCGGACTCCGGATAGTCGGTGATGTCCTCGTAAGCCACGATGACGCGGCCGGCGTCGGGCTTGATGAAGCCCATGATGTGGCCCAGGGTGACGGACTTGCCCACGCCGCTGCGGCCGATGATGGCCACGGTTTCCCCGGCATCCACGTGAAAGCTGACGTCGACCAGGACGGGGGTATCGAACGTCTTGTAGACGTGGCGGAATTCGATGTAGTGAGGGTAGGACTCGTTCATCGTCCGGCGAAGGCCACCCACTCGTCAGGCGTGTTGAGATTGCGGAACCAGCGCGGCTCGGCGACCGGCCACAGGGCCATGTCCAGCTCCGCGATCACGTCGCGCAGCCTGCGCCTGCCCTCGCGCAATGCCTGTTCGAAGACGGGGAGGCAATCGCGATGGTAGACGGCGCACAGGGCTTGGATCTGGTCTCCGGGGCTGAGAGGCGCGAGTGCGGGCTTGCCCGCCTGCACGGCCGCGTCGAGCAGCTCCCGCAGCAAGGGCGCCGCAATCTCAGGCATGTCGCAGGCTACCACCAGATTCCAGTCCGCCCGGCCAGATGCGAGAGCGGCGTGGATTCCGGCCACCGGTCCCGCGCCGGGAAAAAGGTCGGGGATGGCAGGCCACAGCAGGTCGCGGTGGCGTTCCGGGGCGCCCACCAGCCACACCGATCCCGCGGCCTTCTCGACCTCGCGGGCGATGTGCTCCACCAGCATCCCGTTGCGGAAGGGCAACCGGGCCTTGTCGCGGCCCATGCGCGTGCTCCGGCCGCCCACCAGGACAAACCCGGCGCGGCTCATGAGAAAATGATAGCACCGGCTGGGGAGACGCCCCGCGGGGAGGCTTGTGTTGACTTGGCAGAAGGTAATCCGAGAAGTATAATCAGGTAAAACAAAGCCATGCGCCTTTGTTTGATCAGCACGGCCCTAGCGCTGGCCGCGGCAACGCCACTGGCGGCGGCGAATGCCGGGGAGCGCCCGTCCAGGCTGACGCTAGTGGTCCGCGCTGACCCGCGGACGGGACGGCTCGTGCGTGCGCCGGTGGTCAATCCGCGGCCCGTCCAGGCGACGGCGGTGCAGCCGCGCGTGGTGGAGCCGAGACGGCCTGCCGCCGTTTTGGGGCTGGAGGACTACATCGAGGAGGTAGCCGCGCGCTACAACCTCGATCCGGTGTTGGTGCAGGCCGTGATCGAGGTGGAAAGCGGCTACGATCCGGCGGCGATTTCGCCCAAGGGCGCTGTGGGTCTCATGCAGTTGATGCCTCAGACCGCCCGCCGCATGGGCGTCCGTGACTCGTTCAACCCGTGGGAAAACATAGAAGGGGGCGTGCGCTACCTCAAGTATCTGCTCGCGCTGTTCAACGGCGACAAGCGCCGGGCCCTGGCTGCGTACAATGCCGGCGAGGGCGCCGTATTTCGCTATGGCGACATCCCGCCTTACCCGGAGACCCTCGCTTACGTCTACCGTGTGGGCAAGAAACTGGGTGAGCAGCGCCGGGCGGCCGGGCAACAACAGGCGAAGGGTGCGGCCGCGCCAGCAGCGCCCAGGATCGTCGAATACGTGGATGCCCAGGGTCGTTGGTGCATCCAGACCAAGCCATCGCCATGAGGAGCAGGCAGGAGGAGGGCGGGGGCATGCTGCGAGGAATGCTGCTGCTGGCCGTGGCGCTGCCAGTCTGCACGGCGGGCGGGCAGCAGGAGATCAAGGCCGTCCGTTTCTGGTCGCTGGGCAACACGACGCGCATTGCGGTCGAAACTGATGGCCCTGTCGAGTACCGGGCGGGGAGGCTTTCCAATCCCGATCGCATCTTTTTCGATCTGCGCGGCACGCTTCCGCCGCGGGAACACCGGAAGACGGTCCAGGTGATCCCGGTGGACGATGGCGTCCTCAAACAGATCCGAGTGGCTTTGACGCGCCCGGGGGTCACCCGGATTGTTTTGGATCTGGCTGGTGCCGTCGAGTTCAGCGCATCCCAACTCGCCAACCCGGACCGGCTGATGATCGAGGTGCGGGCGTTGGGCCGGGCGGGGCCACTCAGCCAGGCCAGTGATCGAGCGGCGGCTCCAGCGAGGCAGGAGGCACGCCCCCGCGAGCAGGTGGTGGCCGGCAAGTCGCCCGGGGTGGGGAAGGCCCTGGAGAAGGAGCTGGCGCCAGCGGCAGAGCCGGCGACGCCACGGGGTGGCGATGAAGTCCCGATGGGACCCCCGCCCACGCTCGGCGCCGGTCCTCTTCCGCTTTCCGGCCCCGTCGTGGCGGGTGCTCCGTCTCCGGGCGCTCCCGGCGCGACGAAACCGGCGGCGGAGGTGCCCGTGGCTTCCGCTCCGGTGGGAGTCGCCACTCCGAAAGGGACGGCCTCCGCCGCCGTTGCCCGATCGGCGCAGCGCGACAGCCGCGGCAGCCGCTCCCTGATCCGCGCGCTGGGGTTGAAAGTGGGCAAGATCGTCCTCGACCCTGGCCACGGCGGGCACGACACGGGCAGCATCGGGCCGGGCGGCTTGAAGGAGAAGGATCTGGTTCTGGATATCGCCTTGCGCCTGGGGCAATTGATCAGCGAGCGGATGGGCGCAGAGGTGGTTTACACCCGGACGGAGGACACTTACGTTCCGCTGGAAGCGCGGACCGAATTGGCCAACCAGGCCAAGGGCGACCTGTTTCTTTCCATCCACGCCAACTCGTCACGGCTGCGCTCTGCCGCCGGCCCGGAAACTTTCTACCTGAACTTCACCACTGATCCCTCTGCTTTGGAAGTGGCGGCGCGCGAGAACGCCCCGAGCAGGCGTTCCATCCACGAATTGCAGGATCTGGTCCAGAAGATTGCGCAGAGAGAGAAGGTTCAGGAATCGCGGGAGTTCGCCGGCAGCGTGCAGAAGGCGCTGTGGTCGGGGTTGCGCTCGGGCAAGAACCGGGGGGTCAAGAAGGCGCCTTTCGTGGTGCTGGTGGGCGCCCAGATGCCGGCGGTTTTGGTCGAGGTGGCGTTCTTGAGCAACCCGCGGGAGGAGCGCCTGCTCAAACAGCCCGAGTACCGCCAACACCTGGCCGAGGCGCTTTATCGCGGGCTGTTCCAGTACGCTTCCACGCTCAGTCATTTTCAGGTGGCGCGCGGCGTCGTGGCTCCTTGATCGCCGCGCGCTTGCCCAACTCGGAGGGGAAGAATGGGAGTTCTCGTTTTTCGCCACGTGCCTTTCGAGGACCTCGGGCTGATCGCCCGCGCCCTGCAGGATGGGGGCCTGTGCTGGCGGTACGTGGACTGGTACGCGGATCCGGGTGGAGATGCGCCGTGGCAGGACGCAGCCGGGTTGATTTTCATGGGCGGCCCCATGTCGGCTAACGACGCCCTCGATTATCTGCGGCGCGAGATGGATCTCATCCAAAAAGCGGCCAGCGCGGCCGTGCCCGTGCTGGGG